>JAZGHI010000647.1:0-2281 GCA_036480955.1 Candidatus Adiutricales bacterium | reverse complement strand
TCTAATTAGGTACTGAATAGAGCATAGAATGAGAATTAAGGAAAGTCAAGAAGAAAAAGCGGATAACACCTTGAAAATATTATGCTTTTAGGTTCGGACTCACGTTTTTCAAGTCCGGACAACAGCTTTTTTCACCTCGATTTCAAAAGAAAAAGCAATGGATGTTACTGCCAAAATTTGGCCTTGAATTGAAAATGAACCGGATGTTAGTGAAAGAAAAAGGTGGGAAAATTAGATGGCTTGATCTGGCGGCGAATTAAGTCTAAGAGAGGTCAAACTCGTATCCATAATAATTGGCGATGGCCAGACCGGCGGCTATGCTCTGGAAAACATCGTATTCAACTACCCGGCCGGGAAATTTTTGTTCCAAGACAGATTTTACCATGGCGATTTGGGAGGAGCCCCCGGTTCTAACCACCAGGTCCACCTCTTCCGGCGGAATCTGAGCCATCTCTAGAACCGTATCTACGGCTTCGCTTACCTGGTCGAGTATTCTAGAAATGGCCTCCTCGAGTTCAGATCGATTAAAGCCGGTTAAGACGTCAATCTCCGGGATATCTATCAAGACCTCTTCTTCTTTGGACAATTCTATTTTGGCCAGTTCGATGGCCCTGTGGGCCGAAAAGGAGCTGTTTTGAAGAATGAGGGCTTTCAACCGTCTCAGTTTTTCACCGACCTCTTCATCCCCGCTGGCTAGGCCGCGATCGATAAGGTTCATGTGTTCGTAGGTGTTAAGTCTGTAGGTGTTGTTCCAGTTTAACAGGTCCCTGGTGAATTTAAAAAAACGGAACGGTTCTTCCTTTAGGCTTGAAATTTGGGAGGCCCTGATCATCGAGCCCTTGCCCAGTTCAGGGAAGAGTTTCTGCCGGTATATCTCCTGGTCCATTTTATCGCCCCCTATGGGAACCCCGTGGGCAGCCATCATGGCAAACTCGTTTTTGTCTTTCAGTACCAGGCATAGATCGAGCGTACCGCCGCCGAAGTCGAACGTTAAAATTACGTCTTCGCCTCGAGTCGTTTGATTATGAATGTAGCTTAAGGAGGCCCCCAGAGGTTCGGGATAAAACCGCACACCCTTGAGACCTGCCGTTTCGCAGGCCTTGGCCATTCTCCCAACAGCCGTTTGGTTGGAATTTTCTTCCGGGCCTTCGAAGTTTATGGGCCGCCCGACATGAATCGAATTGATCCGAGTATCGAGCGCCTCTTCCGCCGATCTTCTTATATGCTCCAGAATGGGGGCGATAAGAGCCTGGGTCTGGTATTCCTTATCCAGTACCCTCACCCGGTCCAGTCGCTGGTATCCGAGCCATTTTTTTAAACCCCGAAAGAGTTGTCCCGGCAGATCACGGTCGACATTGGCGTGGACGACCACGTCCCAGATGCCCAACTCACCGTAAGAAATTTTGACTTCCCCCAATTCTTCCTTAACCAGCCTGATGCGGCGGCCCTCGTTGTCGTCTAAATATTTTTGAATCGCTTCCGCCCCGATCGTAGTGGAAAAACCTTGATCAAAATACAGTGCCGACTTCATGATGGTCGGATTGAGGGAGAAAGGATCAATCTTCAAGTATTCGATTTTGTGTCCGTCGAAGACGGCTATGGTAGAATTGGTCGTTCCGAAATCAAGTCCAATACCACGCATGTTCACCTCCAGGAAATGTGGCTGCTTAAGCCGGAAAAATTGGTAGTTTTAATACTGAATCCATTTGCCCCGGTCGGGGCCCGGGCCTTGGTACCGTCAAATAATTTTTTTCAAGAGAACCTCCTTATTCAGCCTTCAGCTTCCGGTCGAACGGTAATGTCTTACACCGATCTTCCAGACCTGCAAGCAAATGAAAAGAAACAATATCCCGATCAACGGAGCCGACCAGCGGAACCAGACCGGACTCCCCATGACCGGATCATCCCGCCCCAGTATGGCCAGGGCCGGGAAATATGTCACGCAGGCCAGCGGTACGACAAAGGTGAAAAATTTCCGAAATGAGGGCCGGTAGATGGATATGGGGAATTGGGCGGCTTCCACCCCCCCGTAGGTGGTGACGTTCACGATTTCCAGCGTCTCGGTGCTCCAGAAACATAGAACCGCCTGAAGCACGAACAGTCCGTAAAACAGACACGCGCCGCCAAATATAGTAAAGAGGACCAGAAATTCTTTAGCGATCGTCCAATCAATATCGAGCCGGCTCGAGGCCCACAGCAAGACGGCCGCGCCTTGAACCAGCCGGCCGACGCGCATCAGCTGTAATTCCTGGGCGGCGACCTGAAGCACGGAGCTCCGGGG
>JAZGHI010000646.1:0-3883 GCA_036480955.1 Candidatus Adiutricales bacterium | reverse complement strand
CATCCTGAAATCGGTCGAGTCAAATATCCAGGGAGACCATACCGCTTTTCCGAGACACCGTGGAAAATCGAGAGACCGGCCCCACTTTTGGGGGAGCACAACGAGCAGATTCTGCGCGGCCGGCTAGGGTACTCCAAGCATGATATGGAGAATTGGTCCGGTAAGAAAATTATTTAGAATTGCTATTTGAAGAAATTGCTTTGCTGAAGAGATTCATGATTGGATGCGACCGCGAATCCAGAGGTATATAGCGGTTTATAAAGGAGATTTGCATGGATAAGATGGCTTTAGACGGTATAACCATTGCCGATTTCGGCTGGGTATGGGCCGCCCCGCATATGGGTCGGACCCTGGCCGATATGGGAGCGCGGGTGATAAAGATCGAAAGCCGGAGCAGAATGGATGTTATACGGTCCATGCCCCCTTTCCCGGTATCGGAGGACCCGGAACAACTGCCCGGACCGAACTCGTCGGGATATTATAATTGGCTCAACCGGAACAAGCTGGGCGTCACTCTAAATCTCAACACCCCCAAGGGTGTCGAACTGGCCAAAAAGATAATAGCTTTAAGCGACGGCATGATGGAAAATTATTCGGTGGGGGTTATGAGCAAATTTGGTCTGGACTATGAGTCGGTGAAGAGAGTCAGACCAGATATAATTTATGTGTCGCTCAGTCCTCTGGGAATCGACGGCCCGTTTAAAAACTATATAATGTACGGCCGTCCTCAGGTCTTCATGAGCGGTCTGGCCCATATCAGCGGCTATCCCGATGGCCCGCCCTCAGCCCCCATAAGCTGGGGTGACCCGATTGCGGCTCAGCACGGCGCCTTTGCCATGCTCAGCGCCCTGCATCACCGAAAAAAAACGGGTCAGGGCCAGTACATAGAACTTTCCCAATGGGAAGGGCTCATAGGCTTTGTCTCTGAGGCCATCATGGACTACACCATTAATAACAGGGTTCGGGACAGGCAGGGCAACAAGCACGATTTCATGGCGCCCCACAACGTCTATCAATGCCAGGGTGACCTCGAATGGGTGACCATCGCCGTAAAGACAGACGAAGAGTGGTCCGCGCTCTGCCGGACCATGGGGAATCCCGAGTGGGCTAAAGAGGCCAGGTTCGCGACGGGTCCGGACCGGTGGACGAACCAGGACGAGTTGGACGGATTTATGGAGCAGTGGACCGTTAATTTCACTCCAAGGCAGGTAACGGACATGCTGCAGGAGGCCGGCGTGGCCGCTTTCCCTGTCCTAAGCAACCGGGGTCTGGTGGAAGACCGGCATCTGGAAGCCAGGGACTTTTTCCAAGAATGGGACCATCCCGAAGCGGGACGGCAGAAATATGACGGAGTGCTTTGGAAAATGAGTAAAACTCCGGGAAAAATCCGGCGAAGGGCCCCGTTAGTCGGTGAGCATAACGATTACGTTTTCGGAGAACTTCTTGGACTTCCGCAGGATGAAATCGATCATCTGAAGGATGAAAAAGTCATATACTAAACCTTCTCCAGGATACCAGGCTCCCGTTTTCAAGTATCAGGAGATAAGAGCGGCTCTTTTAACCGTGCCTTTTGTAAGCGGGAGTATATTTTCCCTCTTGGGTATTTCGGCTGCGGAAGCTCAATCCGGTATTCATATCCTTCTGGATCAGGTCGGCCCAAAAATTGGGGGCCGGTGCCTGCCTGAGAAAACCATATACACTCGAAAATCCTGGTATGATGGCAACGATGGAATTGAATAGAGAGACTTAAAACTTAGGGAGTTGAATTAGCGCTCAATAAATTGCCCTGTCGAGAGATTTTTGATAATATATCCCCGATAGAATCATCGTGTATAATTCATGGATGAGTACACCATAAAAAACAGGGAATAACTTAATGCAATTTTATTTCATACGGCACGCCCAGTCCGCGGATAATCTTTACGTCTCGCAGAACGCCCACAAAGGGGTAAGAGGCACCGGTCTGGACCAATCTTGGGAAAATCGCCAGGCGGACCCGGAACTTACCGAGGTCGGCCAGAAGCAAATTCTTTTTTTAAGTTCTTTCTTTTCTGAAAAAGATGGCCATAATTCCGCGGTTAACCCCACCATGGATCATCTGGGGGTCACTCACGTCTACTCCAGCCTGATGATCAGAACTATGGAGACGGCCGGTTCCGTAGCCAGGGCCGTGGGAGTCACCCCTGAAATCTGGAGAGATTTGCACGAAACCGGCGGGATATGGGCCGCTGATGAGAAAACAGGTGAATTAATAGGCCAGCCGGGTAAAAACCGCGCCTTTTTTGAAGAGAGATTTCCTGGCTACCGCCTTCCGGATTGGCTGGGTGAAGAGGGATGGTGGAGCCGTCCCCTGGAAACCGCACCGGAGTGCAAGGACCGCGCTAAACGCTTTCTCAAGGATTTGATGGAAAAACACGGCCAGACGGATGACCGGGTAGTCGCCACAGGGCATGGCCTGTTTTTCAGCTTTTTACTCAATATCTTCCTGAAAATACCGCCAAAATCCAAGATAAGATTCACCATGAATAACAGCGGCATCACCCGGATAGATTTTATCGACGGCTCGGTCCAGGTCGTCTATCAAAATCGGATCGATTTTCTGCCAACAGAACTTGTAACTTAAGACACTTCCGGTTTCATCCTTTTCCAAAACATGATCAATTCCGCCCGGGGCTCACCCGGGCGAGTTTTTATTGTCTAAATTTAAAATCCTGACAAATCGATCAAATACACAAAGGAACCAGCCCGGAGGCAATCTTTCCGATTGACTTGTGATTGACTAACGTCTTCTCGTTATTGGTGATATGGTCAATGTTCCAACTCCAATTCCTCAAATCATTAATCATACCGGCGAGCCGATGTTTATAAGGCCTAGCGGAAGACGCTTGAAAAGAACGTGCGTCTGAAAGTCGACGGCTGGCTGAGGGTGAAGGCCAAGGACCGGCTTCGTCCGGTTTGCTTAAGGCGGCTGGTCTTACATTACCCCATATGATACCATATTAAGTATACGTGTAGTCACCAGGAAAAAGCTGCGGAAACAGCATAAAACTAATTGATTTTACATGAAAAGTAATGGCAAAAATGATTCGGCCTCAAGGGTGAACTTCCGTTTTAATAACCAGAAAAATGAAACTGTTAAAAAAGGGTGAGTAGATCGTGACACGTGATATCGATCGACGGAAGTTTTTAAAAGCAGGTCTGGCCGGTATGGCTGTGGGAGGCGTGAGCCTTCCGGCTGCCGTGAAGGGTGCGGCAGAATCGTCAAAAAAAATAAGAGAATTTCACTTTACCGCCTATCCGGCCTCTGTCGGCTTGGGGAATGGCCCGGAATTTAAGGCCTGGACATACAACGGGAAAATACCGGGTCCGGAAATTCGGGTGAAGGAAGGGGAAATAATACGGGTGGTGCTGAAAAATGAATTGCCCGAACCAACCACCATACACTGGCACGGCATACCGCTTCAGAACGCCATGGATGGAGTACCCGGAGTAACCCAGGACCCCATCCCGCCCAAGGGAACCTTTACGTACGAATTCGTGGCAAAACCGGCCGGAACCTTTTTTTATCATTCACATTACGGGTATCAACTGGATCAGGGCCTTTACGGCCTTCTGGTCATCGAACCGGCCCGTGAAAGGCTATCCTATGATCAGGAATACTCTCTCATGCTCGAAGACTGGGTTATGAAGGACCACGGGGGTATCGCCAGAATCATGCGGCGGCCGCCCCTTGGCCCAAGAAACAGAAACTTCATGGATGGCCGTGTCATGGGAGGGGACAAAAAGCTCGGTGAAGAGGAGCCATTGCTCGAGCCTTATTATGATAGCTACGCGGTGAATGGGAAAATAGTCCCGGCAATCGACCCGATAAGGGTGAAGAAAG
>JAZGHI010000645.1:0-2802 GCA_036480955.1 Candidatus Adiutricales bacterium | reverse complement strand
TCTCCCGATGGCCGCCACCTGGCTTCGAGTTCCCTGGACGGCACTATCCGGATATGGGACGCGGATTCCGGGGGTCTGGTGAAGATGCTGGAGGGTTTCGCCAACTACGCCTTCTGCCTTACCTGGTCTCCTGATGGCAAATTATTGGCGTCAGGCGCCTACGATTATTCCGTTCAGCTCTGGGAGACTGAAAGCGGCCGGGAAATCAAAATCCTGAAAGGCCATACCGATTATGTCCATTGCCTGGCCTGGTCTCCCAGCGGACGTATTCTCGCCTCCGGCTCCCCGGATCAGACCGTCAAAATCTGGGACGTTGAAACCGGGGACCTGTTTAAGACTTTAAAGGGGCACTCGGGCTACGTCCGAGGCCTGGCCTTTTCTCCCGATGGCCGGAGCCTGGCCTCGTGTTCCAGAGATCGTACCGTACGGCTGTGGGATACTGCTGCCTGGGAAACCGGCCGGGTTCTCGAGGGGCACAAAGCCGGCGTCAACAGCATGGCCTGGTTTCGGGATGGGGAACAGTTGCTCACGGCGGGTGATGATGCCTTGATTCATATCTGGGAGATCAAATCAGGGAAGAAGGCAGGCTCACTAAAAGGCCACCTTGGACCGATAACCAGCCTCAGCTACTCCCCGTCGCTTGACTTGCTTGCCTCGAAATCCAAAGACGACCTGGTTCATATCTGGAGCATGACTACGGGAGAGTGTGAAGCCTCGATTGAAGAACCTCACTCCGGGTACTGGATGTCCAACATCGACTTTCACCCGCTCAAACCAATTTTGGCCTCATTAGGTAAGGAAGACGCCATCATTCGAATATGGGCTTTAAATCCTGAGGATACTGGAGATGGCCAGGACGATTATGATCCATCAGAAGACTTTTTAGACGAAATGTTTGGTCTTTAGAATGTAAGGCCGATGAGCCGGAGAAAAAAGGGCTGGGCGCAACTGCCCTGCCCTGCCCTTATAAGTAAATATGCCCCGCCTTGAAAGGCAGGGCATATTTAACGGAGTATTCTGCTAACCAATAAACAGCGAATGCTCAGCTTTTAGTTCTCTCAGCCGAATATTTAATCCATAGTTGAAATGAAACAACCTCCAGCCTCAGAAGCGTTATTAGTTCCGCCTGATGAGAAAACGGCTCCGGGCGGGGCTGGCGGTCTTTCCAGACCGGTTGTATCTATAACCGCCCGGTTTCCCACTGATCCTAAACCCTGGCCGCTTGGGAAGAACAGTTCCGGGTCTTCATTCTGGGGAGCCAGTACTTTTATCCAACCACCCTCACCCGGTTGCAGGATATTGGCGCTGACATAGGTCCCGTTCTGGTACACCCAGAACACGCCCTGAGTCAGCGTCTGGTCCTGGGTAAGCAATAATGGCACCGAAGAGTTGGTGGTTATGATCAGGGAGGACACCGGGATGGGGTAATTGTACGGATTGCCGACCATGTTCCAATTTTCTCCAAGTTCTAACAAGTACCCCATTTTACCCATATACGGCCCGTCAAACTCAGGGGTTTTGTAACCCACAAAATTCAAGGTCTTGCCGTAACGGAAGAGAACCCAGCCGGCTCAATTTATATCATAAGTATAATATGACAAATTTTATAGGCCGACAGAACAAATCCCCGTGGACTTTCCACGTGTGTGATGATATCGTGATTTCCGTTAAACATACTTAATCCCCTATTCTCATTAGAATTATCTGATGGCAAATTTTTCATTTATTCACGCCAGCGACCTCCACCTCGACAGCCCCTTCGTCGGTATCAGCACCGAATCGGAAGATGTGGCCAGGGCTTTGAGATCGGCCACCTTCGAGGCCTACGACCGGCTGATAGAACTTTGTATCGATAAAAAAGTACAGTTCCTGGTGATTGCCGGTGACATATATGACGGCCAGGATCGAAGTCTAAGGGCTCAACTGAAGTTTTCAGACGGCCTTAAAAGATTAGCCGACCACGGCATCCGCTCTTTTGTGGCCCACGGCAACCACGATCCCTTAAGCGGCTGGTCTTCAAATATTAACTGGCCGGAGGAAGTTCATATTTTCCAGGCCGATCAAGTCGAGACGGAGTTTGTCGAATTAAACGGCTCCTGTGCCCAGATCCTGAGTAGTCTTGAAAAATATCTCCTTGGGATGGACTCAAATGCTCAATGTGATGAAACGAATCAGCCTGAAAAACGGCCGCTAAGCTGAATAGGCCAGTAATTCATTTAAAAAAGTACTGACCGAGAATTGCTGACTAGCCATAGTCAGGCTTGACAATCACCCTCAGTTAGCTAAAATAATCTGACGCCTGTTGGGACGAAATACTGTCTAATGAAAACCGGTTTTGGCCAAGAGTGAAGCAAAATATTGGATTTTTAAATAAACCATGACTACAATTATTCATTGTGCCGATTTACATATAACCAGTGGAGAGGATAGAGAATATTCGCTATCAGTGCTGGATGAGATCCTGGACATTACTGATCATAAAAATGCAGAATATCTACTTATTTGTGGGGATCTGTTTGACTCTTTTGAGGATGCATTCAATATGCGCGCTGAATTTCGAAGCCGTATAGAATCCATTAGCGCACATTGTCAAATTCTGTTTATTCCAGGGAATCATGAGGGGGATAGTAGGCTTTCCAAGCTTGACTTAGGGACTCTGCGCACGTGCTATGCTATACCATTTGAGCTTATTAGTTACACTGACGTTGAATTTCTATGTATTCCGCATCAGGCCGATTACCGGGATTACTATGAATGGAATTTAGCACCAAAGGAAGCAGCCTTCAGGATTGCTTTAACACA
>JAZGHI010000644.1:0-12035 GCA_036480955.1 Candidatus Adiutricales bacterium | reverse complement strand
ATGTCTGTTATCGGTAACAATATAGCGAATGTCAATACCATAGGTTTTAAACAAGGCCGCTCTCAGTTCATGGACATTCTCAGCCAGAATGTGTCTTCCTTTTCCGGAGGTTCGCAGGTTGGTAAGGGGGTTGGGTTAGGCACTATCGATAATGTATTTTCACAAGGCGCCTTTACCAACTCGGACGAGAATACCCACGTCGCGGTGAGTGGAGAGGGGTTCTTCATGGTTCGCGACCCCGACAGTGATGCGCTTTACTATACACGCGCCGGTAATTTCACGCTTGACAGTGAAGGACACCTGGTAACACCATTGGACCATATTGTCCAGGGGTGGGCACTCGACGACAATCAATTACGTACCGGTACGCCCACCGATATCGTGCTTACCACAAGCAACCTTCCGGCTGTCGCCACTACGAGAGCCAGCATTATCAGTAACCTGCGGGCAGACGCATCTTCTCTAAGTCCTAGTCTCTGGGCCGCGTGGGACGGCACAGCCAGCATACCTATCGCTGGTGATTCATATACCTACCAAAGCTCCATCCAGATGTACGATTCCCTCGGACAAAACCACACATTGTCCATCTACTATGATCTCGACTATAATCCTCAACAATCCTCCCTGACCACCTCACTCGTAGGCGCTGACAATGATATCACCTACACCGCGGTCACCGGCGGGGCAAACAGCAACAACATTATTATCACCTACGTCGATCCCGGAGCGCTCAGAGCGACAACAGACGTAACCGGCGTCACTGGAACTGCCATCACGGTTACCCTGGCCCACAGCGGCGCGGCCATAACCGCCACAGCGAATGATGTGCTGGCCGCAATCGCAGCCAGCGCCAGCGCCAGTAACTTAGTGTCAGCAGTGGCTGCCGGTACGGGGCTTGGCGTTGTAACCGCCATGGCTGCCACCAACCTGGCCGGTGGAGCGGACATAAATACCACGCCGAACCAATGGGAATATGTAGTAGGCATGAATCCGGATGACGACTTTCGAACTATAAACAGCAAATCGGTTATTGGCACCGAACAAGCCGGTCTGCTCATGAAGGGCCTAATCAGATTCAATCCCAATTCCGGGATCATCGCCTCTACACCCACGGCCATCACCGCGGAAATCATGACCGACATCGATATCATCAATAGCCCTCCAAACGCCCCGACCTGGACCAGCCAGACTCCCAACTCGGTCGGATTTTTTACTTTCAACACAAACACGGTCGCCGGCAGTAACGACCTGACTATTGAACTGGACCTGGGAGCGAGGAACCAGTCAGGAGCCGGGAACTGGATTGCGAACGGCTTGAGCACCACTCAATTTGCCTCGGCTTCAACAACCATTTACCAGACTCAGGACGGCTACTCATCCAGCTTCCTGGAATCTATACATGTACAGAATGACGGTATTATTTCCGGTACGTATACCAACGGGCAAATCTTGGGGCGTTACCAGCTTACCCTGACCCTCTTCCGTAACCAGTGGGATTTGGCCAAGCTTGGAGAGAATTTATACGGCGAAACCATTGATTCCGGCGCGGCCATTCCTGTTCAGGCCGGTACCGGCGGCGCCGGGGATATTCATCCAAATTCCCTGGAGCAATCGAACGTCGACCTGGCCCAGGAATTCGTGGACATGATCGTTATCCAGCGCGCGTTCCAGGCCAATTCCAAAATTATCACCACCACCGATACCATGTTGTCTGAGTTGATACAGTTGAAACGATAGTTGAACTTCAAGTTCGATACGAAAGAGGTCCATTTCATGGGCCTTTTTTTGTCAAAAACTTGACGCAACGCACCATCAGCCAAATCCTTTGAGCCTTATTTCCCTCCGGCTTTAGCAGACTTAAATCGTTCCGATTACCCTTTAAAAAAGCCTGATTAACGGCCTTTAATCCCGCTTGACAATACGCCACTATTGTTCATAATGTCTAGAGAACTGTTTTTTTTTCGTGGCACGCACCTTGCTTAAATTCTAACCATAGAAGAAAGTAAAAGGTGAGTTGTATGGACATTGCGACCTTTTTCGGAGTCATCGCTTGCTTCACACTATTAGCTTCTACGATTTTGATGGGCGCTGGCCTTACGGCCTTTCTCAACATCCCTTCCATGCTTACGGTTATAGGCGGTACACTCTGCGCGACCATGATCAATTATCCGCTCCAGGACGTCATCAGGTCCATTAGAATAGTCCAGAAAGCCTTTTTCGCCAAGACCTTGACCTACCCGGAGATTATAGCTAATTTTGTAGATTACGCCTCTCGCGCCCGCAAAGAGGGGATTCTGGCCCTGGAGTCCAGTCTACCTGAAATCCAGGATGACTTTCTAAAAAAAGGGCTGCAATTGACCATTGACGGCCTGGAACCGCAGTCCATCACCGATATACTCGAAACCGAAATATCGTTTATCGAGGACCGCCATGAGTTGGGCGCGGAGATGTTCCAGTCAATGGGTATGTTCGCCCCGGCCTTTGGTATGATTGGAACCTTGATCGGACTTGTTTCCATGTTACAGGCGATGGATGATCCTTCAACCATCGGTCCCTCCATGGCGGTGGCTCTTATCACTACCTTCTATGGAGCGGTTATGGCCAATGTTTTATTTTTACCGATTTCCGGAAAATTAAAAATCAGAAGTAAGGAAGAAACCCTGGTGAAAGAAATGATTCTCAACGGAATTATCGCCCTTTCCCGTGGTGATAATCCCCGAATAATCGAGCAGAAGCTCCATTCATTTCTGCCGCCGAGCTTGAGAATTTCCAAGTTTGATTAAGGACGCGGTGAGATGGCCCGCAAGGAAAGAAAAGAACGACCGGCGTATGTGAAATCTAACATCGGCTTACTGATGTTCACATCCCTGATGATTATCCTCCTGGCGTTCTTCATAATGCTCAGTTCCCTGTCCGTCCCGGATGAACGGCGGGAACAGAAAGTATTAGGCTCCCTGGTGGGTAACTTCGGTATTCTGCCTGAGGGTCTTTCAGCCATGCGGGCTAAAGGTAAAAGTATCTCCCCGCCCTCTAGTCCGATTGAAGAGGTCAAATCCGACATCGAACAAATGAAGGACATTCTCGCTACCAGGAACATCGAGGAAGAAATCAATGTTCTCAAGGGCCGTACCAGGCGCATTATGAGTTTATCGGAAGCGATTCTCTTCCCTCCGGACGGAGTTGAAATCTTGCCGGAAATGAGGCCGGTCCTGCGAGAAATAGCCGGCATTTTAAAAGGCTCGGATTACCCTATCATTATAAAGGGCCATACCGATGACCAACCGCCTCGAAACGCGGCCTTGATAAATAATTGGTATGTTTCCTCGACCAGGGCCGCAAATATTTTAAAATTTTTTATCGAGGAAGGAGGGCTTGATCCAAATCGTCTTTCCGCCTTCGGGTATGCAGGATATTCACCGATCGTGGCTAACACCACTCCGGAAAAAAGGGCACAAAACAGACGGATCGACCTTGTGCTGGACTCCACCCACAAGATGGCGGTCGAGGGATATCAAAAAAAGACCTGGAAACCCAAGCCTCTAAATTTCAAAGGTTTTAAATTCAATCTTTTTAAAGATATGTTTAGATAAAGTTTAATGGCTAGGAAAAAGAAAAAAAGCTCGGTTCAATTCAATCCATTAGGATGGATGGTAACCTTTTCCGACCTGGTTACACTTCTTCTGACTTTCTTTGTCATGCTCATCTCCATGTCCTCTATGGATCAGAAAACGGTCCGTGAGGCTTTTGCACTTTTCGCCGGCGGCTCCGGACCGCTGGCCTTGACTGAATCCGGTAAACTCACTGAATTGGCCACGATTATTGAAAAGACCAAGGTCGTCCCCTTCACCAAGTTGATGGAGAATAAAAGAGTAGAAGATATCATTTTCGAGTTTGACGATCCGACCTACGAAAGAATCTTGTCCCTCCTTAAAAAAGATATTAAAGTAACCGTTTCCGAGAAAGGTGTGGCCATCCAGTTGGCCAATTATATCCTCTTTAATGAAGGCGATTCGGAACTTCGGCTGGAAAACCTCCCCATTCTGCATCGACTGGCTGAAGTGCTTCGGGCCATGCGGTACCCCGCCTCCATAGAAGGCCACACCGACGGCAGTGTGGCTGAGGGCGGAAACTCAGAATTCGCCTGGCGGCTTTCTCTGGCACGGGCCATGACCGTATTGGAATACTTCATCGAAGATGAGGGATTGGTTCCCGACCGGTTTCGCGTGGGAGGTCTTGGGCCATCCAAGCCAATTTTTAATGATGATTACTCGCTGAACAAAACTAAAAACAGAAGAATTGTGATTGTGATTTATAAGGAACAATTCGGCTAGGAGAGCATTGATGGCAGAGGACGAACGAGAAAAAAGAGGGGAAGAGGAGCCCGAGTCTCCACCCAGTTCAGGAGGAGGTTTCCTCAAGATAATCATTATCGTGGTCGTATTGTTGGTTGTTTTAGGCGGAGTTGGATTCGCCGTGTTAACTTTTGCCCCAGGCCTTTTCTCTTCCTCAGAGGAGGCTGGGGAGCAGACCTCTTCAAATGAATCGGCCGACACGTCCAAAACGGTCGAGCCCCTTGGCGTCCTTTATCCCATGAAACCTTTTATCGTAAATCTGGCTGAAGCGGCCGGAAAGCGTTATCTCAAACTCACTATCGACCTCGAACTGACCAACAAAGAAGTCCAGAGAGAGATTAACGCGCACATGCCGCCCATTCAGGACAGTCTGCTCATTCTTCTGTCAAGCAAGAGTTTCAGTGACATAAGCACAGTTGAAGGAAAGATGCGTCTAAGGATGGAGATAATCGGACGAATAAACAACTTCCTCGTCCAGGGCCGTGTTAAAAACGTCTATTTTACTGAGTTTGTAATCCAGTGAGGTATTACTAATGAGCAAGATTCTTTCTCAGGAAGAGGTGGATGCCCTTTTAAAGGGTATGTCCGGCGGGGAGATTCAGACGGAAACCGACGAGATCGAGGATGACACTGGGGTTACAGCCTACGATCTCACAAATCAGGACCGGATTATTCGCGGCCGAATGCCGACTCTCGAGATCATTAATGACCGTTTCGCAAGGTTTCTTCGTACAACCCTTTCGAGTCACCTGCGTAAAGTAATCGATATCTCAGCATTCTCCATAGACATGATTAAGTTCGGAGAATTCATGCGTTCTCTTCCCGTTCCGACCAGCCTTCATATTTTTAAGGCCGAGCCCTTGAGGGGGCATGGAATAATTGTAATCGAGACCAAACTTGTTTTTAATCTGGTGGATAATTTTTTTGGCGGTACAGGGCGATCATTCATCAAGATTGAGGGGCGGGATTTTACGGCAATCGAGAACCAGCTTGTCAATAAGGTCATCCTGCTGGCCCTTCAGGATTTGGAAAAAGCCTGGTCTCCGGTTCACGCCCTTGCACTCGGCTATATTCGTTCCGAGACTAATCCCCAGTTCGCCAGTGTGGTAGCCCCCACAGAAGTCGTCATCGTAATCAAATTCGAAGTTGAACTGGAGCAATCGGTGGGTACTCTTTCGATTTGCCTGCCTTATTCGACCATAGAACCTATCCGGTCCAAACTTTACGCCGGATTCCAGAGCGACCAACTCGAGGTGGACCACGCTTGGATCGACCGTTTCATCGACCAGGTCAGAAAAGCCGAGGTGGAAATGACCGTTGAGTTGGGAACAACCCAGATTACCAGCAATGAATTACTCAATCTCAAGACAGGCGACACAATTCAGCTTCAACAGGATGTTGATTCGCCATTGGTAGCCAAGGTAGCCGGGGTCCCCAAGTTTCTAGGGCATCCTGGTTTAACTAAGGGTAACAAGGCCTTTCAGGTCAGCGGGGAAATAAAAGAATCTTGAGGCATGGAGCTTATTCAACAAGATCCGAAGTTGCCTTAAAAGTCTCTGATTGAACAAAACAAGAAGCCAAGCCACGACTGGTTAATTTGGGATTAGAGGGACCAACCAGGAAAACGATAAATTCGAGTGCCAAGGTTTTTTTCCATGTGGAGGACCATACTCCATATTAAATGAAAGCAAAGAGGAAAACACTTTTGACTGATTACTATGGAGTGTCCTGGCGGCGAACAGGAGAACACATTATTAATTCTTTAGGAGACAGTTATGTCGGATAATAACGTCCTTGACCAAAACGATATTGACAAATTAATGAGCACTGACAGCGACTTGTCCGCCGATTGGGATGATTCCCTCGAGGAAGAAATGAAGCCGGCCGAAGCCGTACCGGACGAGAGCCCGGCGGCCGAAATGCCTAGTTTCGAGCCGACGGAGAAAGACGCATCCGGTTCAGATCTCGATTCCAGATCGCTCGATTTCATCCTTGATATTCCTCTAGAAGTCTCGGTGGTATTAGGAAAGACTAAAATGTTGATCAACGACTTGCTTCAACTAGGCCAAGGTTCGGTGATCGAACTCACAAAACTAGCCGGTGAGCCATTGGAAATTCTAGTAAACAATAAGCTCGTGGCCCGGGGTGAACCGGTTGTGGTCAATGAAAAGTTCGGTGTTCGTCTGACTGATATCATCAGCCCCATCGAGCGGGTAAAAAGGCTGAGTTGAAAACGGAAATTTAAAAATAATGGATATTAAGTCATTGACAGCTAAAATTATTATTCTTTCCAGTATACCGGCCTTAATCCCGCTGGCGACCCAGGCGGCCGAAACCCCGGGAGCAGAGGCCCCGGACCTTTTTTCCGCCGGAGTTAAGATGGGGGCGGCCATGTTGTTGATCGTAGCCGGGCTTCTCATAGTTCTTTATTTTTTCAAACGGTTGGCCTCCTCCAGAAGCGGGCTTCTCGGTGGTCAGGATGCCATTCGAGTCCTCGCTACCCGGCACCTGGCTCCTAAAAACTTCATAGCCCTGGTCGAGATTGGCGATTCGGTCCTGACCCTGGGGGTAACCAGCGAGAACATCACCGCCTTGGATAAGGTCCCGTCCGCGACCTTTCATAAAAATACCGAAGTAAAAGACACTGGCCCAGACCGAAACAGCTTTGCCTATCGTCTGAAAGCTTTGACCAGCCAGGGTCTTACTTCGGCAAAAGTGTCTATCAAACGATGAGATCAAATTCGAAAAAAAGGGCTTTCATTTTTTGCCTGACTTTCCTGGCCATATTCATCTTCTGGTCAGACGTGGGGTTGGCCCTCACTGTACCCACCCTGAGCGTCCAACTCGGGGAAGCCGACTCGCCGGAGGAGGTGGCCACGGTCATCAAGATTCTTTTTGTGCTTACCGTTCTAACCCTGGCCCCATCCATATTAATAATGATGACCGCTTTTACACGTCTGGCCGTGGTCTTTTCTTTCTTGCGGCAGGCCATGGGCACCCATCAGGCGCCCCCGAACCAGGTTATTGTCGGGCTGGCCCTGTTTCTGACCGTCTTCATCATGACCCCGGTCTGGACCAAAATAAATAACGAGGCTTTGCAGCCTTACATGGCCGAAAAAATTTCGGAGGAAGAAGCTCTCGAACTGGCCTCCCGCCCGATACGAGACTTCATGTTCAAACAGACCCGTGAAAGCGACATGGCCCTGTTTGTGGGTATCGCTAAGCTTGACCGGCCGGCCAATAAGGACGATATCCCACTCACGGCGCTCATCCCGGCCTTTGTGATCAGTGAACTCAAGACCGCTTTTACTATCGGATTCTTACTCTATGTCCCCTTCCTGATTATAGATATGGTCGTGGCTTCAACCCTACTCTCGATGGGGATGATGATGCTGCCCCCGATCATGATCTCGCTGCCATTTAAACTGATGCTTTTTGTCATGGTGGATGGCTGGCATTTACTGGTCGGATCAATGGTAAGGAGTTTTGCCTGATTATGAGTCCGGACGTTGTTATCAGCTTAGGACGCGAAGCCATCATGCTCACCCTCATGCTAGCCCTGCCTCTGCTTGGTCTGGGATTAATCGTCGGTCTGAGTATTTCAATCTTCCAGAGCGTGACCTCTATACAGGAAATGACTCTGACTTTCATCCCAAAAATTATCGCGGTTCTGACCGCACTTATGATCTTCTCCCCTTGGATGATGGAAAAAATAACCACCTTCACCCGGACCTTAATAATCAACATCCCGAACTATATAAAATGAGAGCCGAATGCCGATCCTTCCATTAAACACGGCTGAGCTAATGGCTTTTATTTTGATACTTATCAGAGTGTCGGTCATCCTGGCCATAGTGCCGATCTTCGGCAGTTCAATCATTCCCGGACAAGTGAAAATAGCCATGATGTTGGTCCTGTCCTATTTTCTTTGGACCATACTCGAAATGGACGTTTCCGCTTTCCCGAGAGATTTTATTGGATTCGCTCCGCTGGTCGCCATCGAAGCGATAATCGGACTTTCTATCGGGATTCTGATCCGGACTATATTCGCCGGTGTTCAACTGGCCGGCCAACTGACCGGCTATCAGATGGGCATGGCCATCGCGAACGTCATTGATCCTCAGACCGGTACTCAAACTTCGATTTTAGCCGAATTTTCATACATCATGGCCTTGTTCGTCTTTTTGGCCGTCAACGGTCATTACCTCGTAATTAGAGGTCTGGTAGAGAGTTTTGAACTGGTTACTCCCGGCCGTTTTACTCAGAGCCAGGCCCTTTTCGACCTCATTATGAATGTGGCCTCCCGGATGTTCGTGATCGCGGTCAAGATAGGAGCAGCGCCTTTCGCCGTTCTCTTTTTCACCAAGGTGTCCATGGGCATAGTGGCCAAGGCCGTACCGCAGTTGAACGTGCTTTTCGTTGGACTACCGCTTTATATCATGATCGGCCTGTTTGTTTTTGGACTTTCTTTGACCTTTTTTCCAACCATCTTGATTGAGGCCTTCGTGGAACTGGAAACTAACATCATAACCCTGCTTCGACTTATTTAGGACGGGTATGCCCGAGGACAAAAGCAGAAAAACTGAAAAACCATCGGCCAAGAAGCGGCAGGAGGCGCGCAAAAAAGGCCAGGTGCCAAAAAGTATAGAAGTTAATTCTGTCGCCGTCCTTATGGCCGGCCTGTTTGTCCTTTATTTTACCTCGGGTCATATTTATCAGGAATTGTCCGGGATCATGGCCGACTCGTTTTCTGAAGCGGGGCAGATAGCCATGGGAAATCCGGATTTCCACAAGCTGTTGGTCGGTAAGGGCCGGCAGGTGGCGACTATTCTCGCACCAGTGATGCTGGCCGTTTTCTGCGCGGCGTTGCTAGCGAATTTTTTCCAGGTCGGCCTGTTATTTTCCAGTGACAGTATAACGCCCAAGCTTTCACGGCTCAGCCCGCTTAAAGGGTTTTCCAGGATATTTTCCTTACAATCCCTCATGACCCTGTTCAAATCACTGTCCAAGATGATTATTATCGCCTCGACCGCTTTTTTCATCGTAAAAAGTGAATCAGACACAGTCATGGGATTGGGGCAGTTGAATCCGGAGCAGATCGGTCTCTTTGCCCTAGGTATCGCCTTTAAAATCTTTCTCCTGACCAGTTGGATAATGGTCGTGCTGGCCATCATAGATTTCGCCTTTCAGAAATGGCAAAGCGAAAGGGATCTGAGGATGAGCCGGGAAGAGGTAAAGGAGGAAACTAAACAGACAGAAGGCGATCCTCATGTACGGGCCCGGATTCGGGCGATTCAGAGGGACCTGGCCCGAAGGAGGATGATGTCGGCCGTTCCCGAGGCTGACGTCGTGGTTACTAACCCCATACACCTGGCCGTAGCGCTTAAGTACGATATTTCAGAAACGGACGCGCCGCTGGTCACGGCCAAGGGTCAGGGTTTGATCGCTGAAAGAATTAAAAAGTTGGCCGGTGAAAACGATATTCCAATCATCGAGGATAAACCGTTGGCCCAGGGTCTTTATCGGTCGGTCGAAGTCGGAGAGGTAATACCCATCGAATTCTATCAAGCAGTGGCTGACGTTCTGGCCTATGTCTATCAGGTTAAAGGAACGGTTATCAATGGCTGATCCAATGGGCAGAACGGCCGTCCGAACTGTCAGTCTAGCCGATGCCGGTGATTTTATCCTCGGCGCCGGTGTGGTAGCTATCCTGGGGGTCATGATAATACCGCTGCCGACTTCTCTTTTGGACTTTCTTCTGACCTTTAACATCACCTTGGCCATAGTGGTGCTCCTCACGGCCATGTACACCCTCAAACCCCTGGAATTCTCTGTATTCCCTTCCCTGCTTCTGATTGTCACTCTTTTCAGATTATCGCTCAATGTGGCTTCGACCAGGCTGATCCTGCTCCGGGGGGAAGTGGGACTGGACGCCGCCGGACAGGTAATCAAGGCTTTCGGCAATTTTGTAGTGGGCGGGAATTATGTTGTCGGTCTGATTATTTTCACCATCCTTGTATTAATAAACTTTGTGGTTATCACCCGGGGCGCCGGCCGCATAGCGGAGGTAGCGGCCAGGTTTACCCTGGACGCCATGCCGGGTAAACAGATGGCTATCGACGCCGATCTTAACGCGGGATTGATCGAGGAGGATGAGGCCAAGTCGCGCAGGGCGGACATAGCGAGAGAGGCCGATTTTTATGGGTCCATGGACGGCGCTTCGAAATTCGTTCGAGGTGATGCGATCGCCGGTATCGTCATCACCCTGATAAATATTATCGGTGGTCTGGTCATCGGCGTTTTGCAGAAGGGTATGGATTTGGTTACCGCCGCGGAGACCTACACCATCCTGACCGTAGGTGACGGATTGGTCACACAGATTCCGGCGCTTATAATCTCGACCGCCGCGGGAATTATAGTCAGCCGGGCCGGCAGTGAGAAGCAAATGAGCCGGGACTTCGGAATCGAATTCTCCAGGAACCCAAAAACTCTGGCCATGGCCGGCGGTATTATCTTTCTGTTCGGATTACTTCCAGGATTGCCCAAAGTGTCCTTCATGGCCCTCGGCGGGATAGTCGCCCTGATCGGCTTTAGCGCCACGCGGCAGAAAAAAATCGTGGCCGAGAAGAAGATCAAATTGGCGGAGGAGGAAGCGGCCGTCAAACCGGTCGGTCCCGAGAGGGTCGAAGCGCTTCTGCCCCTTGACCTTTTGGAGCTGGAGGTCGGATACGGGCTGATCCCTCTGGTCGACGAGGAACAGAACGGCGATCTCTTGGAACGGATCCGGTCCATTCGCCGTCAGTTCGCTCTGGAAATGGGTTTTATTGTGCCGCCCTTAAGGGTGAGGGACAACCTTCAGCTCAAACCGGGTGAATACTCCGTATTGATAAAAGGCATCGAGATCGCTCGTGTCGAGCTGATGCTGAACCATCTGCTCGCTATGGACCCAGGCGACACCAAAACAAAAATTGACGGAATTGAGACTAAAGAGCCCGCCTTCAATCTACCGGCCCTTTGGATTCCGGAAAACAAGAACGAAGAGGCACAATTCGCCGGTTATACAGTGGTCGATCTTTCTTCGGTCATTGCCACCCATCTGACCGAACTGATCCGTACCTACGCCCACGAGCTGTTGAACCGGCAGGATGTTCAAAAACTGATCGATAATGTGGCTCAGACCAACAGTAAATTAGTGGAAGAGCTGATCCCGGACCAGCTTAATGTTGGTCAGGTACAAAAAGTTCTTCAAAACCTGCTTGCGGAAAGGGTGTCCATCCGGGACCTTTTGACTATTCTCGAAACTCTGGCCGATTACGCAACCCTGTCCAAAGATCCCGATCTGTTGACTGAATACGTGCGGCAGAAATTGTCCCGCAGTATTATTCACCAGTATGAAACACAGGAAGGCGAACTTCCAATCTTAACACTAGGTCAGGACATCGAAGACCAGCTGTCCAACTCGATCACCGATACCGAACAAGGTTCGTACCTGGCCCTGGATCCCGAATTGGGCCAAAAAGTTCTGGACAATTTGAGCCAATCCATCGAAAAAATGGTTAAGAAGAACATCCAGCCTGTCTTACTCTGTTCACCTGTGGTTCGCAGACATTTGCGAAAACTCACCGAGCGCTTTCTACCCAATCTGGTAGTATTGTCCCATAATGAGATTACTCCGACCGCCCA
>JAZGHI010000643.1:0-6193 GCA_036480955.1 Candidatus Adiutricales bacterium | reverse complement strand
ATGATTTTCAGATACTTAAAGGATGCGAGGAACCATTTCTCGGATGGTTTTCTCCCGAGTATGGTTTGATGCGGGAAACATCCGTCCTTCAAACTTATCGGGACGGACACGCACGAGACGTTTGTTTCACAACCGCAATATGTTTAAACCGGCCTCAAAATACATCAGTTCTACGTGATATGGCCGCCGGATTATGATAGAAAGGTATCCCATACTCAACATCTGGGTCGACTCGGTCGATATCGAGCAAGTGCTGGCCAGTGTAGTTGAATTCATTGAACAAGGAGATCGGCCCCACACGATTTTTGCCTCAAACCCGGAAAAGAATTTTTCTGTCCCCAAAGACGACAGCCGGTACGAGGTCTTCAAAAACGCCGACTTGTTGTTACCTGACGGAATCGGGATGGTTTACGCTGCCAGACTACTTCACGGTATCCGGCTAAAGCGGGTGACAGGCGTTAAAGTGATGGAGGAAATATGCCGGCTGGCAGGGAAAAGGAAATACCGTATATTCATATATGGAGCCAAGGAGGAAGTGAACGCGGCCTCGGTAGATATTCTTTCGGAACAATTTCCCGGAATTAACATCGTCGGAAGAGCCAATGGTTACCTTCCCCAAGAGGATATGAGCAATCTGATTCAGTGGATCAATGAATCCGGAGCCCAGATTCTCTTCCTGGCCCTTGGCTCACCCAAGCAGGAACAATGGTTCGCCGCTCATAAGATAGAGCTGACTAGTATCCGGGTCTGCCAGGGTATTGGAGGGACCCTCGATACCATAGGGGGTAATGTCCGGTTGGCTCCTGAGGCTTGGCGAAATCGCAACCTGGAGTGGCTCTACCGATTATTGAAAGAACCTAAGAGATTAAAAAGACAAAAAGTCTTACCTGTCTTTGGCATTATGATCCTGTACGCAAAATTAAAAATGCTCTTGGATTTTAGGAGATGATGGATTTGAAAGTCTTACTTGTGGCGGGGGCCCGGCCTAATTTTATGAAAATCGCGCCGATTTTCCGAGCAGCCCAAAAATTCTCTCAAATCGATTGTCAAGTAGTACATACCGGCCAGCACTACGATCATGAAATGTCTCAAACTTTTCTAGATGAACTGGAGCTTCCCAGACCGCACTTTTTTTTAAACGGCGGTTCTGGTTCCCACGCTGTCCAGACGGCCAAAATCATGATCGCCTTCGAGGAAATTTGCCAGCATGAGAAGCCGGACCTGGTAATTGTAGTGGGCGATGTAAATTCAACCCTGGCCTGCAGCGTAGTGGCTAAGAAATTCCTGGTGAAAGTGGCCCATGTAGAGGCTGGCCTGAGAAGTTTCGATCTGAGTATGCCGGAAGAGATTAACCGCATGGTAACAGATTCCATATCGGATTATTTTTTCGTAACCGAAGACAGCGGGCTAAAAAACCTTATCCGCGAAGGAAAATCCGAAGCCTGTATCCATCTTGTGGGAAACGTTATGATAGATAATTTGTTCTATCAGGCCCGAAAGATAGGCAAGGGAAATGGCTCAGACTTTTCAACCTTTGAACTTAAACAGCGAATGAACGATTACGTTTTTCTCACCCTTCATCGTCCTTCGAACGTGGATTCTGAATCCACATTCCAGGGGATTGCGTCTGCGCTCAATGAAATTGCCGGTGAAAAACCCATCCTATTTCCGGCTCATCCCCGGACCAGGAAGATGATTGAACAATTTGACATAAAGTTATCGGAAGATATTCATGTTCTGCCGCCTCTCGGATTCATGGATGCCCTTTTTCTTTGGAAGGACGCTTCTGTAGTGATGACCGACAGTGGTGGACTCCAGGAAGAAACGACGGCCATGGGTGTGCCTTGTTTAACCCTGAGGGATAATACCGAGAGGCCGATAACCATTGAGATGGGTACCAATATATTGGCTGGGACGAACAGGAAATCTATAATAAACGCTTATCGTGAAAGCGTAAAACGAGGAAGCAGCGATTATAAAGTCCCGCCCAAATGGGACGGACGGGCTGCTGAACGTATCTGGAAAATATTATGCGAACAATTTCCCGGAATTTAACCACCTTGACGGGGCCTTTATTCGGCCAGTCTCGCGATCCGGAGGTGTGATTTGACGGAACTAAGCATAAAAAGACCTGTTGGCTGGGCTAATGCAGCCGTCTACGGGATTTTGATGATCGGCATTTATTATTCGGCATTCACTTGGCTAATCAGACACGATTGGGAGCGAGAAGATTACAGTTATGCTTACCTGATCCCTTTTATAGTGCTCTATCTGGTTTGGGATAAAAGAGATAAATTAGCTGAATTTAGGTCCCGTGTTTCGTGGAAGGGCCTCATTCCCTTTGTAATAGGATTGTTTTTATTCTGGCTAGGAGAATTAGGCGGAGAATATTTCAGCCTTTACATGTCCTCTTGGTTGATTCTGGTGGGTATATGCTGGATTCATCTTGGATGGACAAAACTAAAGGCCCTTGCCTTCCCGCTTTTTATAACCTTGGCCATGTTCCCGCTGCCCAGTTTTCTTTACAACAGGGTTACCCTGGAGCTGAAACTGATCTCCTCAAAAATAGGCGTGGATATGATGCAGTGGTTTGGTATGTCAGCCTTTCGGGAAGGTAATATCATTGACCTCGGATTCACTCAACTTCAGGTGGTGGACGCTTGCAGCGGTCTGCGTTTTGTGATCCCGCTTCTCATTTTGAGTCTGCTAATGGCTTATTTTTATCGTGCGGCTCTCTGGAAGCGAATCGTCCTGGTCCTTTCTTCGGTCCCTCTTTCTATTGTCACCAATAGCCTTAGAATTGCCCTGACCGGATTTTTCTACGAGATTTGGGGACAAAAAGTTGCCGAGGGTTTTTTTCACGGATTCTCCGGTTGGATAATTTTTATAACTTCCGTAGTAGTCCTTTTGCTGGAGATAGGGATCCTGAGGTTACTACCACCGAAAAAAGTAAGAAGCGAAAATAATAGAAAATTCAATCAGGAACAGGATCAATCGGAGACGGAGAAAAAAGTCAGCTCCGACAAAAACCCATGGCTTCCAATGAAATCCGCCCAATTCATTGTTATTACCATCCTCCTGGGCATAACCCTGATAATTTCCCAAACCTTTGATTTTCGAGAGAAAATACCCATGGCCGAATCATTTGCCGATTTCCCCTTGAAAATTGGACAATGGGCGGGCAATCGTCAGGTACTTGAGCAGAAATTTATTGATGAGCTTGATTTTACAGATTACGTAATGATCGATTTTAGAAAGACTGATGGGAAACAGATAAATTTTTATGTGGCCTACTACGAAAGCCAGAGAAAAGGGGAATCGATCCATTCCCCGGCTTCTTGTCTGCCTGGGTCGGGATGGAGCTTTGAGCAAGCCGGGATTTCCCAATTAAATGTCCCGGGCTTTTACAGCGGTTCTATACCGGTAAGCCGGGCTTTTATGAAAAAAGGGGATTCCCAGCAGCTTGTATATTACTGGTTCCCACAGAGAGACAGGGTTCTGACCAACCTCTACCAGCTAAAAATATTTACGTTCTGGAACGCGCTTACCAAACAGAGAACCGACGGCGCTTTGGTGAGACTGATAACACCGGTTTATAGTAAAGAAAACATTGACCAGGCCGAAGAGAGAATAAAGGTATTCGGCGCCGAAATTGTGCCGGTTCTGATGAAATTTCTACCAGGCTCTCGAGGGTGATGAAACCAGATAATATGACTCCTGGATCCCTTTAGCTCCTAGTTCGAGACCTCTGCAAAACGAGTAATTTGAGGTCAAATCGAGGAGCACGAAAATTTAATCCACAGAAATACTTGAAGTATTTCGATGACTTAAATTCGAGCGCGACAAAGAGTTGGGCCAAAGGACGAAGTTTTGCAGAGGTCTCAGTTCATACTTATCTATAGTACATTATAATCCAATGATTTTTCTGACTACCATTTTAATCTCAATGTTCATTACCATTGTCCTGATCCCCATCCTCAGGCTCTTGGCTTTTCGGATGAACATTCTTGACGTCCCGGACTCTAGAAAGGCCCATGTTACCCCCATCCCGAAAAGTGGGGGTATCGCGGTGGTCCTGGGAGCGATTCTTCCAGTATTGTTCTGGGCCCCCATTGATAATCAAGTATGGGCCATTTTGATCGGGGTTGGAATTCTGTTCGTTTTCGGACTGCTCGATGACGCGAAAAATCTGAATTACAAAATAAAATTCGCCGCTCAATTGGCCGCGGCTCTGGTCGTCATCTTATATGGCGGCATTAACATCAAATCCCTTGGTATGCTCATGCCGGACAATTTTCTACTTCCTGATCTGGTGGCCATCCCTCTTACCGTAGTGGTTATTATCGGAGTGACAAATGCCATAAACCTTGCCGACGGTCTTGACGGCCTGGCCGGCGGTATCTGTCTTTTCAGTTTCATCTGTATAGGATACCTAGCCTACCAATCGGAAAATATAGCTTTTGCCCTCGTCGCCGTGGGGGTTGCCGGCGCTCTTTTCGGGTTTCTCAGGTTTAATACCCACCCGGCAGTTCTGTTCATGGGCGACACGGGGAGTCAATTCCTGGGTTTCATCATGATTTCCCTGGCGCTGGGCTTAACCCAGGGCAACACTCCATATAGCTCCATGCTGCCATTGTTTTTAGTGGGCTTTCCAATCCTGGATACACTTACAGTTATGACCGAGCGGATTACCAGCGGCAAGCCCCCTTTCATAGCTGATAAAAACCACTTTCACCACAAGCTTATGCGCCTTAACCTTTCCCATACCGAGGCTGTTTTTTCCCTCTATTTTTTTCAAGCGTTTCTAGTCACCTCGGCTTATTTGTTTCGATTCTATTCCGAATGGTTCCTTTTAATCCTGTACTTAATCTTCTCAATCCTAATTATTTTGGGGTTCATTGTTACGGACCGATCCGGCTGGAAAATCGAACGAGAATTTTCCTTTAAGAAGCTTTTACAAGAGAAATTGGTTGTCCTGGGTAAGAGCAATCTCCCCATCAAGATTTGTTTTAAAATCGTTGAATATGGAATTCCCCTAATCCTCATATTCACTTCGCTGCTGATAGCAAACACACCTGACTATTTTGCCTATTTTTCGCTTGGCCTTATCGCCCTGATTCTGGCCACCAGACTGAGTGGCAGAATAAGAAATGTCGGAGGCCTCCGACTTGTACTGTACCTTTTCATTCCCTTCTCAGTTTATCTGGCCAACGCTAACCAATCGGAGAGACTGGCCGGGTGGTTTTTAACCACCTATAATTCTTCCTTCCTGTTTATTGCCATTTTTACGGTCCTTACTCTTATTTTATCGAGACGGGATGGTTTTAAAGCCACTCCCATGGATTTTATTATCCTTTTTGTGGCCCTCATTGTTCCGAATCTGCCGGATTTTCAGATCCAGAATTATCAAATGGGCCTGGTAGCGGCCAAAATCATTGTGCTTTTTTTTGGTTATGATATTCTACTGGGAGAACTCCGAGGGGAACTCAAAAAAGTTGAGATTCTGACCCTTATCGCCATGGTGTTTGTAGTGGTCAAAGGGTTCATCCTTTGAGTGGCTCTTTAAAATTAGTCTCTTCCCCACGTATGCATAAACTTTCAAAATTTGAAAAAAATAGAATATCTTTACATAACGGATCAGTCGTATTAAGTTGTTCTATATCTTAAGGAGGTCAGGAGTGAGTCTTAAAAAAATAGCGACCGTACTAAGTCTAATCATCATATTTGTGTTTCTAATGGGTTGCGGCGGACCAGAAGAAAGAAAGCAGAAGTTCTTCGACAAAGGGAAGACCCTTTATGAGAACAAAAAATACGTAAAAGCCAGCCTGGAATTAAAGAACGCGCTTCAGATAGACCCAAAATACGCCGAGGCTAATTACATGCTCGGGATGGTCTATTTTAAACAGCGGAACTGGAAAAATGCTTTCGCTTTTCTATCCAAAGCGGTTGAACTTGATCCGGATATACTCGATGCTCAGGTAATCCTGGGCCAACTTTTGTTGATGGCTAGGGACAAAAAGGGTTCCATGCAAAAAATCGAGTTGGTCCTTTCTAAAGACGCCGAGCACGTCGAGGCCTTATTGCTAAAAGCTACTTTTTTCTTAGTCGCCAGAGAGGACGAAAAGGCCGAGTCGATTTTGGAGAAAATGCTGAGTGATCATCCGGAGCGAACCGAGTCTTATATTATGTTGGC
>JAZGHI010000642.1:0-4403 GCA_036480955.1 Candidatus Adiutricales bacterium | reverse complement strand
AGGTGGTGGGTGGCGAAGCCATCCGGGTCTGGTGAGGTGCGGCGGCCGGGGAGGCGCGCCGGGGATAAAAAGCATGGGCCTGGGCATTCGCGTCATAAAAAAAGATTAAGTTCCTCTTAAGGCATTGGATATTTTTAGGATTTCATAATTTACCTTACCTCACCATTGTCCAAAAATGGTTTTTCCTGGACAGCAATGGTATAACCTCAGGAGCGCTCCCGCTCATCAACTGAAATCACCACCACGCCCGCCTGGTTAAGCGCGAAAAGAAAAAATTTCCCCCACTTCTCAAAGATACTGCCGGCCGGCAGAGATGAACACCGGAAATAATTCTCGTTTCTGAGCCGGATAAAAGAAAGAATGACCATTCAGCCGCGAGTAAACATATTGACAAGCGCAGTGGTGATTAGATAGGGTGGATTCTTGTCATACAGTTCGATCCGAGCCCATAATTTTCGACATACCACCGGATTGATCTCGGAAACAGGTTAATCTCATCAAGCCGTGAATAAACAATGTACGAAAAAAATCCGGTCAGAGGCCGTATTCCTTTCCATGGTGTAGATTCAATAAACCGTTCGACTCGAGATCGTCCAGGAGGATGTCTATGGCTTTAAGAAAAAGAGAGCAGTATATTGATTCCCTGAAAAACATGAGACCGAACGTCTACAAATTCGGCCGGCTGATCGAGGACGTGACCACCCATCCGGCCACCCGGCGCGTGGTCGAGTCCCATGCCCGGGGAATCGACGCGGCCCACGATGAAAAACTCTCCCCGGTCTTTACCACTGTCTCGAGCCAGACTGGGGACAAAATACACAGACACACTTCGCTCATGACTTCTCCCGAGGAGATGATCTTAAACTCCAAACTCAAAAGGAAGATGTACCATCTGACCGGTTCCTGCACGGGAGCCCTTTGCGTAGGATGGAACGGATTTAACAGTATGTGGTCCATAACAAAGGACATGGACCAGGACCTGGGCACGGATTACCATGCCCGTGTGAAGAAATGGGGCCTTCATTACCAGGAAAAAGGCCTGCTCGTGGTCGGAGCCCTGACCGACGCTAAAGGCGACCGGAGCCTGAAACCTCACCGGCAGCCGGACCTGGACTCCAATTTAAGGATCGTTGAAAGAACAAACGACGGCCTGGTGATCCGGGGGGCCAAACTTATGATCGCCGGTACCGCGGCCTCGGAAGAAATTTTCGTGCTCCCTGGAATGGGTTATCGGGAGGAAGACCAGGCCTTTGCCCTGGCTTGTGTCATACCCCGCGACACGGAAGGATTGACCATAATAGAGGCAAGGAGGCCCAGCGACGGCCGCGACCTGGAGGAAGGATTCGATAATCCGGTCGAGACCGGAACCAGCCAGGCTTACCTCCTGTTCGACGACGTTTTTGTGCCCAAAGACAGGGTTTTCATGGCCGGAGAATACAAATATACCGGGGAGTTGATCACCCGGTTTACCGCCACTTATAGGGCCTGCATTGGGGCCTGCGTAGCGGGACAGGGCGACATTATGGCCGGGGCGGCGGCCTTACTAGCCAGGGCCAACGGATTGAGCGTCAAGACTTTTCGCGATAAATTGACCGTAATGGAGCTGAATAACGAGACCACTTATGCTATGGGGATCGGCTCTATAGCCTTGGGCCAAAAGCACCCCTCAGGAACCTGGCTAGCGGACAGCCTTACCGCTCACGGCAACAAGATCCACGTCGCCACCCTGCCCTATGAGACTAAACGGCGCGCGCAGGAGATCGGCGGCGGGATCGTGGAGACCGGCTGTATGCCCTCTTATGAGGACTTCACCAGCCCGGAGTACGGCCACCTGGTTCAAAAATACCTAAAGGCGGGTTCCGTCTCGGCCGAAACCAGGGCCAGACTGGCGCGGTTGATCGAATGGCTGACTATCGGCGGCGGTGTGCCTGGCTGCATGCATGGAGGGGGTTCGCCGGACGGCGCGCGTATGGTGGTCTATGGCCTTTCACCTTTGGAAGAATACGGGAAGTATGCCAGGAATCTGGCCGGGATCGAGGAAGAAATCGAAGAACCGGGTCCGAAAAAATAACCATACCAAGGAGGAGTGAAACAATGGATTTTGCTTTATCTGAACGAGAAGAGCTGTTACGCAAATCGATTCGCGAGTGGGCTGAAAAAGAAATCCCGCCTTATATGGATGAGATGGAAGAGACCGGCGAATTCCCGGAGGCCCTGGTCAAACCCATGGCCGAAATGGGTATAAACGGGGTCATCACTCCCACGGAATACGGCGGCACCAACATGGGCCACCTGGCCCGGGTGATTGTTTTAGAGGAATTGGGCCGAGTCTGCCCGGCTATCCCCATGGCCATGCAGGTTCATCACATGTGCACGCATGCCCTGAACGTTCGGGGAAACGACGATCAGAAGAAAAAATATCTTCCCGGACTGGCCCAGGGTGAAAGCATGGGGGTAGTGGCGGTAACCGATCCTTCGGGCGGTTCGGACCTGGCCGGCATGCAGACCTCAGCCAGACTGGATGGCGATAAGTACATACTAAGCGGCCGTAAGTGCTTCATAACCAATTCCCACGTTTCAGACGCCTGGATCGTCATTGCCCGGACCGCAGAAGGCGGACGGGGTCTTTCCGCCTTCATCGTGGAAAAGAATTTCCCAGGCGCCGAGTTGGGCCGCAAGGAGGATAAGGTAGGTCTCAGAGGGGCCAACACCGGGGAGCTGGTGTTTAACAATTGCGAAGTGCCCGCCGAAAATCTCCTGGGAAATGAAGGCGACGGCATGCGAGTCGCGCTCGGTGGGATCGTCGATTGCGGCCGGCCGGGTATGGCCGCCGTAGCGCTGGGTATCCTGAACGCGGCCCTCGAGGAAGCGGCCAAATTCGCCAACGAGCGTGAGGCTTACGGTCAACCGATATCCAGGCTCCAGCAGATCCAGGTTCACCTGGCTGAAATATATTCTGACCTGGAACTGGCCAGATTGGCCACCTACCGGGTCGCTTGGATGGTCGACCAGGGCTTACGGGTAGACGCGGAGTCTGCCCTGGCTAAATCCTTTGCCTGCGAAGCGGCGGCCAGGTCCGCGCGCCGGGCCATCGAGATTCACGGCAGCTACGGAGTCATGAAAGAGTCCAAGGTCCAGCGTCTGCTCAGGGACGCCGTGGTCACTATCCCGGCCGGCGGTACGTCTGAAATAGCCAAGTTAGTCCTGGCCAGGGCCGCTTCATCGGTCGCTTCTTAAAGATCGGATTGGACCGGGGAGCCATCCCCGGTCCGATTCAGCTATAAATAAACGACCCCGCGGCAAGCCACGGGGTATCAATCGGAAAAATTTAAGCATTTATTTACCTGCGGTAAAAAAATTTGATCGAAAGACGAGGCAAGCTTCGGTGAATAAAACCCCCACTGGGGGATTCAAAAAATAATGAGAATCATAGTCTGTGTAAAACCGGTTCCCGATCCCAAGCATTTTGGCAGGCTCAGGTTGAACGAAGAGACCGGGATCTTGATCCGGGAGGATGCTTCCAGCACGGTCAATCCCCTGGATAAGAACGCCCTGGAAGAAGCCATCCGGCTCAAGGAGGCGCACGGTGGAGAGGTGATCGTGGTCAGCATGGCCCCGCCGGATACGGCTCTGGTGATACGAGAAGCCCTGGCCATGGGCGCCGACCGGGCAGTGCTTCTTTCCGATCCGCTCTTCGGTGGTTCCGACACCCTGGGGACGGCCCTGATCCTGGCCGAAGGGATAAAGTCCATTGGTAAGTACGATCTCATTCTCTGCGGGAATGAGACCATAGACAGCGGTACGGCCCAGGTCAGCGCCCAGATCGCTGAATTCCTCGATATTCCCAACCTGATGTTCGTCAGCCGGATCGAGTACTCTTTAGAAGGATGTTTCAGGGTCTGGTCTGAAGGGGCGCTAGGCCGGCGAATTGTTGAGGTGGACCCGCCGGTGGTCCTGTCCGTGGTCAAGCAAATCAACCAACCCAGATACGTAACCATGATAAAAATACTGGCCGCCGAGGAAAAAGAGATCAGGGTCCTGTCCGCCCAGGAAGTTGATCCCGCTGAAAATTGTTTCGGGCCGGAAAATTCTCCCACCCGGATGGCGGGTCAATTCAGACCGGAGAGCGGTCACAGGGCTGAAATGCTGGAAGGCGACAGCGAGACACAGGCCAGGGATCTTGCGGACAGGCTGCACCGAAAAGGATTCTTTTAGCCCGAATTATTCATGAAGAAATCCTTGGAATGAAATAAACGACCCCGCGGCAAGCCACGGGGTATCAATCGGAAAAATCCGATCGAAAGACGAAGCAAGCTTCGGGGAATTAAACCCCCACTGGGGGATTAAATTTCTTCACCGGAGGCGAGTCCATATTTGCGTGTGAGCCTTGTCAGCGAGGGATT
>JAZGHI010000641.1:0-3900 GCA_036480955.1 Candidatus Adiutricales bacterium | reverse complement strand
ATTTAAAGGCTCTCAAGGATGATACAGAGGAAGTTGAAAGGATGCTCAAAGCGCTGATAAAATCGTTGGTGAACAAACGCTTGAACAAACGCTTGGACCCTTGACCCCTTGAATCCTCGAACCCTGTTCTCCAACTAAATTGGAGAAGAACCTTATATTTATATGATTCACATAACTCCTGACATAGTCATTGATGAAAGCGAGATTCACGAGGAATTTATACGTACCTCCGGTCCAGGGGGGCAGAATGTCAACAAAGTATCTACGGCCGTGCAGCTAAGGTTTGACGTTGCAGGATCGACCTCCCTGCCAAATGGTGTTCGGCGGCGGTTGATACAACTAGGCGGTAAGCGTATCACCAGTAGTGGTGTGCTCATTATCAAGGCTCAAAGATACAGGACGCAAGAAAAGAACCGTGAGGACGCTCTTAAACGCCTGGTCGAACTTGTCCGAAAAGCCGTGGAAAAGCCAAAACCCCGCCGAAAAACAAGGCCGTCTCAAAAATCAAAAGAAAAGCGTCTTGAAAGAAAACGGCAACGGGGTCAAATTAAGGCGGCTAGAAAAACAGTTACTCGTTTTGGAGAATAAATCTTCCTGATTGAAAGCTGTCTTTTTCAAGAATTTTTACACCGTCCGCTTTTTAGATACGATTATAGCGAACCGGACAATTTTGATTTTCCTTGAATCGTCCGGCCGGGAAGCTGGATGTCTTGCGTCACGAGACGAGAAGGTCAAGATAGCGTGTTCCCGGTTTAATCAAACAGTTTGTGGCGTCCAAGTTTAGATTATGGTATCTTTAACCTGAATTGAGCTCTGACCTGAACCGAATTAAACCCATTTAAGACTTCTCCAGGTTGAATGTCCGTTGAGTTTTATCAGTCAGAAAGCTATCCAGCCATATTTTAGCCTTAAAAGACATCGAATTTGATATGTTGGACGAACTCCTAGATGACCCCCGTTTATCAGAATACCTGACGACCTTTAAAAACGGTCAAACCCTTTTCCTGGAGGGTGATGATTCCCACGATCTCTATATTTTGGTCTCCGGGAAATTGGGCATTTTCAAAGGGAATACGGAGATCACTCATGTCTCGGAGCCGGGTTCGATTTTTGGCGAGATGTCATTTATTTTAAGGTCGACCCGAACGGCCAGCGTAAAAGCTGAAAATGACGTACAGGCGCTATGTATTCCTGAAAATCAGATATCGACTATTATTAACGATTATCCGGAGATCGCCCAGGAAATCACCAGTATCCTGGCTCAGCGGCTCGATGAGACCTCGCGAGCCGTATACGGACTCAAGGAGGCCATTGAGAAGCTTCCGGACGCGGTCATTATGACCGACGCGGAAGGAAAGATTCTCACCTGGAATCGGGTGGCCGAAGATTTATACGGACGAGAGCCAGCTTTTTTTCATCAAGCGAAATTGAGTGATCTCTATGAAGATCAGGAGTCTTTCAAAGAGTTTCAGCAGGAAGTCCAGACCAAGTTTTCGGTACGCGAAGAAATTCTAAGAATAAACCATCCGGAAAAAGGAATATGTTACCTTTCCATCAGCGCGACCGCCCTTTACGACGGTCATTACAATTACCAGGGGATTCTTTCCCAGGGGCGTGATGTTACCTCAATGCGGGTATTGCAAAAAAGGAACCGGCGGATTCGCATGCTGCTTGTTCCTATGTTTTTACTGCTCGGATTTCTGGCCGTGGCTGTATTTTTGGGATACCCATACTTTTTTGAAGGTATTCAGTCTGCAAACACACAAGAACAGAATTTGATGAATCGCTTGAAAAGGGATTCTGTCCTGCTAAAGGCATTACTGGTAAGTCACCTGGAGACTGGTGATAAGGAGAAGACAATCCAATTGATGGAGAACTTCTTTCAAATTCAGGATACCAGCGCTTTGCCTTATACCGGATTGGTTATTTTGGACGGTGAGAAGATGGTCTTAAATGCTTATTCTTTAAAGTTGGGGAGAGAAGCCTTGGAAGCGGTGGGAAGCACGTACGCGAATATCGAATTCGAAGGCAACAGTGGGTCACCCCATAGAGTACTCATCCTGTACCGGACTGACAAAGAGCATCCTACCGGCAGTAAGGGCATTGAAATCGCGTTTGAGATGAAAAAGAAAAACCAGTTCATGGGATGGCTGCTTTTCCAGATGGACCTGGCCTTTCTCGATAAAGAAAACGGACTTAATATTGAGGATTTAAAGAATTACGAATTTAAAGAGCCTTGAGAGATGGCAGTAGCGAAAGAGACACAACCGGATTCGTATCTAATAGCCGAAGACGGAGCGGGCGGGGTAACGCTTCAGCTCCAAAATCGTTTGGACGTTTCCAATGCCTCGGAGATGATCAAACAGTTAAACCGTCTTCTCCGGCAGAAAGTGTCCGCCTCCTTAAAAGTCGATCTGGCCGGGGTAACTTACCTGGATGACTTTGGGGCGCTGGTCCTGGTGGAACTTAAAAATTTGACCCTCAAAAACGGGGGCCGATTCGAATTGAAGAACGTTAGCGACAGAATTCAAGGTACTTTATCTTTAATTGACTTTGACTCATTCAGCGGGACCACAGCCATCAAAAAAATCCGTTCTTCAGATTTGTTGACTCGTTTGGGGGACGGGACGGTAAAAGTAGCCGCGGATTTAAAGTATTTAATATCTTTTATCGGGTCAGTTTGTCTGGCCATGTTATACGCTCTTATTCATCCGCGGTCCTTGCGAAAAGAAGATACCCTACTCAATATGCAGAAAATCGGGGTTGACGCCGTACCCATCGTTGGCCTGATATGTTTTCTTCTCGGGCTCATCCTCGCCTTCATGTCTTCTATTCAGTTAAGGCAGTTTGGGGCGGATATTTATGTGGCTTCACTGGTGAGCCTGGCTTTGGTTCGAGAACTGGGGCCGGTGATGACCGCCATTATAGTAGCCGGCCGGTCCGGTTCGGCCTTTGCCGCGGAAATTGGCTGCATGAAGGTTTCCGAGGAAGTCGATGCCCTATATACCATGGGGTTTGAACCGGCCCTCTTTCTGGTCGTTCCCAAAGTTTTGGCCGCGTTGATCGTCGTGCCGCTTTTAACCCTCTTTGCAGATTTGTTTGGATTGTTGGGGAGTCTGGCCGTTGGTGTGTTCCTGCTTAAGTTGTCACCAAACGCTTATATGGACCAATCAATAAGGTTTTTATCCATGACCGATCTCTACTGGAGCTTTTTCAAGAGCGGTGTGTTCGCCCTTCTTATTACCTGGATCGGCTGTCTCAGAGGGTTTCAGGTAAAGGGAGGAGCAGCCTCAGTTGGCCAGGCCTCCACTTCGGCGGTTGTAAGCAGCCTCTTTCTGATTATAATGACAGACTCCATCTTTGCCGTCATTCGGGTATATTGGGGATAATGAATGTCTGATGACTGAAAAATCGATCATAGAAGTCAAAGACCTTGTGGTTGGATATGGTGATGAGATAGTCCTCGACGATATTTCTTTCGATGTATACGAGGGTGAGATATTCGTTGTCTTGGGTGGCATCGGTAGCGGAAAGAGTACCCTTCTTAGACATCTGATCGGATTGATGAACCCGATTTCCGGCCAGGTTACCGTAGACGGCGATGAGATTTCTCATTGCGATGATGCCACCTACAAACGCATTTTAAGGAAGATCGGCGTTCTCTACCAGAGCAGCGCATTGCTTGGGTCCATGTCCGTTGCTGAAAACGTGGCGTTGCCTGTAAAGGAATACACCAACCTGTCTTCTAAAGAAGTAGACACTCTGGTCAGGATGAAACTCAATCAGGTCAATCTAGGCGGTTACGAAAATTATTTGCCCTCTGAAATCAGCGGAGGAATGCAGAAGAGGGTCGGTCTGGCGAGGGCTATGGCCCTTAATCCTAAGATTCTCTTCTTTGAC
>JAZGHI010000640.1:0-2208 GCA_036480955.1 Candidatus Adiutricales bacterium | reverse complement strand
AATATAGACGTACCTTTGGAGGCTGTAAATTTTATGGAAATCCTGACAAAATATACTGAGTAAATAACAGGTAAATTATCCTTAAATTATGAGGGGCCTCAGTCATATCGACTTTGGCCTTTCTTTTTTTTCCCAACCCGCCGTATTAGCTTGATACGTTGTCGAACAGCTATTGAAACTATTCGCAAAATACGCGGTTTCCATATAAAATATTATCGAGAAGCTACTGGGATTTTCTTCAAACACGGTGGGGAGAACAATATTTGCATGTGGGAATTTCTTTTTTCACGGGGTTTCAGACGATACATCAATGAGGCCAAGAATATCCTGGAAGGCAACTGGACGGGATCCTACACCAAACCGTCTCCGGGGCTTTATCCTCATCAATGGAACTGGGACTCGGGCTTCATCGCCGTCGGATACTCGCATTTTAATCAAAAAAGAGCCCAGCAGAATATTGAATCATTATTTTCAGGGCAGTGGGACAGCGGTCTGGTTCCCCATATCGTCTTTAATCCCAAGGCGTTAGGCGGATATTTCCCCGAACCTGATTTCTGGCAGGTTCCGGGTGGAAGGCAGACCAGCGGTATTTCCATGCCTCCTTTGCACGCCACCGCTTGCTTGTCAGTTTACCGTTTCGCCCGGAATTCGGAAGAAGCCCGTAGATTTCTTGATAAGATGTTCCCCAAACTCCTGGCTTCCCACCGTTATTTTTACCGGGAACGAGACCCGAATCATGAAAGCCTGGTATACATCAGGCATCCCTGGGAATCGGGATTGGATAATTCTCCTACCTGGGACGGTCCTTTGGAGAGGATCGATCTTTTAAGAGTGGAAATCCCCCCTTATGAGCGCCAGGACCTCAGCCACGGAGTGCCCGAAGAACAGCGTCCCAAACAGAAGGATTACGACCGGTATGTTTATCTGGTGGATTTATTCCGCCGCCACGGTTATCGCGAAGAGGAAATATTTACTGAATGTCCCTTTCTGATCCAGGACGTGCTCCTCAATTCGATCCTCTGCCGGGCCAACCGTGACTTGATTGAAATCGGCCGAATATTGGACCGGGATACGGCCGAACCCAGGGAGTGGCTGGAGGCCACGACTAAGGCTCTCCAATCGAAGCTATGGTGCGATGACTGCCTCACCTTCGAGGCTTTCGATCTGCTGAGGGGAGAGAGCCTGCATACGGCCACAGCGGCCAGTTTCATGCCGCTTTACGCCGGAGCGGCTACACGGGAACAGGCTGAAAAAATTTACCAGTATATGAATTCTGTGTCTTTTTGCGCCCTGCGCCAAGGCAATTGTTTTACCATCCCGAACTATGACATGACCGAAGAGGATTTTGATCCCTCCAACTACTGGCGGGGGCCCGTCTGGTTAAACATCAACTGGATGCTCTCCCAGGGACTGAAGGCCTATGGTTACCGGGCTAAGGCCGACTCGATGGTCAAAGACCTGATTCAACTCCCCATCCGTTTCGGATTTCATGAATATTTCGATTCGGGCACCGGCCGGGGGTATGGCACGGACCGGTTTTCCTGGACCGCGGCCCTTTTCCTCGACCTGGTTTATAAATACTACGATCCCGGTAAGCGCCGCTTCGACTGGCTCAACCTGGGCCATTCCAAAGGGCTGGAGAATTACAAGATCCTGAACCACCTGGAGCCCGGAACCAAAGGTGAAAAAGCCGCGCCGTCCGAGGACCTGGCTGCCCGGCTCATGGACGGAATCGGGGATCTAAAAGCACGTTTTTATAACCTGGAGCGAGGATTGGTAAGTTATTCCGACATGAAGGATTCGCCTGAGTGGGACAGGTACCTGGAGTTGGCCGCCGAATTACAGAATTATGACCTCGATTCACTTGAATCCCCCCAGGAACGTTTAGCCTTCTGGATCAACCTGTATAACACCATCGTAATACACGGAATCGCCGAATTAGGTATTACGGACTCGGTTAAGGAAATTCCTAACTTCTTCCAACGTGTCTGCTACGATATCGGGGGCCGCGTCTTTACTCCTGATGACATGGAGCATGGTATCCTTCGGGCCAACCGGCGACCCCCTTTTCGTGTCCGGCCCCAGTTTACTTCAGGCGATGACCGGCGGCGCTTGAGTCTTGATGAAGTGGACCCGCGCGTACACTTCGCGCTGGTCTGCGGTTCCCGTTCGTGCGCGCCCATCAAGCATTACGAGGCCGCGTCCATC
>JAZGHI010000639.1:0-8386 GCA_036480955.1 Candidatus Adiutricales bacterium | reverse complement strand
ACCCTGTCGCCGGGTGGGGGGGGCTGGCTGCTTAAACACGCGCCCGGAGACGCTCAGGTCTTCTTCCCTGCCCTGGCAGCCGCCCGTTCGACCTCACGCCAGACCGTGGTGGACACGGTCGGCCTGGAACGGCCTCCGGCTCCTCCCGGTCTGCTCAGCCAGGACGCGCCGGTTGAAACAGAGAAAAGCGGCGGGGGATGTTTTATCGACAGCGCCGGCTATGGCGAAAAACCGGGGTCTTGGTTCGGATATGGCGTGCTGGCTTTATTCATTTCAACCTTTTTCGCGGTATTCTCTCATCGCCGGATTTAAGCCCGCCGGTAGCGTACCGCGGGCAATTTCTGGCTTACAGCCTTTGTAAACCTGCTTGTTCAGAAACCGTGGTTCAGTAATGGCCACGGTTTCTGTTGCTGATTTGACTAATCTCAAGCCCTCTTCAAGAGACACATATGTTGGTTTCTGGTTACCATAAATAAACGGAACGGCCGTCCGGGTTCTCCGAACGGCCAGCCGGGTAAATTTATAGTAATTGCCAAAAATATGTTCCGTTTCCAGCGAAGGAAACAAATATGCCTTCAACCAACATTGGAGACATGTAACTAATGGCAATTACATGATGTTTTGGCGTTTGTCTCAGCCCATGGGAATTGATTGACAGAGTAATTATGTTATTAATGGCCTGAAATGGAACATTAATATGACAAACGCTCTAATCCGACTCTCGATTGATACTATTTACGAGACCGGCGCTTTCTTTCTCCCCGGTTTTTCTCTCTGTTCCTGAAGCAGTCTCTGGGTCTCGGCGATTTCTTCCTCGGTGACTTCCTCGCGCAGGCGCTCCATTTTTTCCATGGTCTCTTTGAAACGGGCGCCCTCGGCCGCGCTGATCCACTCTAATTGCAGTCTCTCCGGGCGAAGCCCCAACCGTTCCATCCTGCGCCACATTCGCTTAATTCGCCGTTCGGTCCAGTGGTTGGCGTCAATGTAGTGGCAGTCGCCGATGTGGCAGCCCGAGACCAGCACTACCGGCGCTCCCTTTTCAAAGGCACGCCAGATGAATTTTTCAGACACGCGGCCCGAACACATGGTTCGGATTAAGCGGGCGTTGGGCGGATACTGCAACCGGGATACACCGGCGAAATCAGCGCCCGCGTATGAACACCAGTTACAGGCAAAGGTCGGGATACGTTGACTGGCGTCCTGTTCGAGTATGGCGTCTATCTGGGCCTCGATCTGCCTGTCCGTGAAATGGTGCATTTCGATGGCCCCTTCCGGGCATTCAGCGGCGCAGGCGCCGCAGCCGGAGCAGGCCGCAATGGTAACCTCGGCCGGAATTTTGGCCTTGGTCTCTACCTGAATGGCGTTATACGGGCAGACTTTGGCGCAAATGCCGCAGGAGGTGCACTCGACCGGGTCCACCTCGGCCGTGATCGCCTCCACCTTGAGTCTGCCGGGAGCCATAAGCCGCATGGCCCTCGAGGCCGAGGCCGAGGCCTGGGTTACAGATTCCCTGATGTCCTTGGGACCCTCGGCACAGCCCGCGAAAAAGATGCCCCGTGTGGCCGAGTCTACCGGCTGGAGCTTCGGGTGGGCTTCCAGATAAAAGCCGTCGGCGCTCTTCTGGAGGGCGAGCATTTCCTGGATTATTTTCATGTCCTCAGGCGGATGCAGGCCCACGGCCAGCACTACCATCTCGGCCCGATGGGTTTCGAGTTCATCGGTGGCCGTGTTCTCAACGGTGATCAACAGGTCACCCGATTTGGGGTCTTCCTTGACCGATCCGGGTAATCCTCTTATATAGCGCACGCCCAGTTTTTTGCTTCGCATGAACAGGTCTTCGAAACCTTTGCCAAAGGCCCTGATGTCGATGTAAAAGACCTTGACCTCAATGTCAGGATCATGCTCCTTCAGCATGAGTGTGCTCTTGATGGTATTCATACAGCAGACGTTCGAGCAGTAAGGATTGCCTCTCTTTTGAGAACGGGAGCCCACGCACTGGATAAAGGCCACCGACTTCGGCGGCTTCCTGTCGGTAGGCCGGATCACCTCTCCCCCGGTCGGGCCGCCGGCGTTAATCAGACGCTCCAGTTCGAGAGAGGTCAATACGTTCAGGTGCCTGGTGTAGCCGTATTCATCCAGGACGGTTGGATCGTAGACGTCCAGTCCGGTTGATACGATTATGGTGCCTGCTTTAAAAGTCAGTTCCTCTTCCCGCATATTGAAATCGATGCAATTCTTATCGCACTTCTCAATGCATTTACCGCAAATAATGGGATCGTGCCCCAGGCAGTTTTCAAGATCGACCACGTAGGCTGAAGGGACGGCTTGTGGGAAGGGCTGGTATATGGCTTTCCTGGTGCTGAGTCCGACGTTGAACTCATCCGGGATCAGTATCGGGCAGACCTCGACGCAATCCCCGCAGGCGGTGCACTCGACTTCGTCTACGAACCTGGGCTTTTTCTGAACTTTCAGCTCGAAATTTCCCACGTAGCCGGAGATCGATTTGACTTCACTCATCGTCAGCAGGGTTATGTTTGGATGCCGACCGGCATCCGTCATCTTAGGACCGAGTATTCAGATAGAGCAGTCCATGGTTGGAAACGTCTTATCCAACCTGGCCATCACCCCTCCTATACTCGGTTCTTTTTCGACTAAGATTACCTTGAAGCCGGAATCGGCCAAATCGAGGGCGGACTGGATTCCGGCTATCCCGCCGCCGATGACCAGGGTCGCCTGCTCGATGGGAACCTCGATCTCCTCTCTCACTTGCAGCCTTCTGACCCGGGCCACGGCCGACCGCACCAGGTCTTTTGACTTGAGTGTGGCCTCTTCAGGTTCGTTGGTATGGACCCAGGAACATTGCTCGCGCAGGTTGGCCATTTCCATAAGATATGGATTCAGACCGCCGTCTTCGACACACTGCCTGAAGGTCGGCTCATGCAGCCTCGGTGAACATGAGGCCACCACAACCCGGTTTAATCCGTGCTCTTTGATGTCCTCCTTAATCTGGTTCTGGCCGGGCTCCGAACAGAAATATCCTTCGTGTGAAGCGACCTTCACGTCCGGCAACGTTGAGGCGTATTCGGCCACGGCCGCGCAGTCCACCACCCCGGCGATATTCAATCCGCAATGGCAAACGTAAATCCCGACCCGAATTTCATCTAAGTTTTCTTTATCTAACATCTTGACATCATTCCTTATTTATTCGTCGATCTGGCCGGTAAGCACACTCATAAGGTCTCGAATCTCCATGTTTAGCGAGCCTCTCCGAATCGGATCGCGCATGGCGCAGGTTATATGTATCATGCATTTGGGGCAGGAGGTGACTAAAAGATCGGCCTGGCTGGCCCTGGCCTCTTTGAGTCTTTCAACCTGGACCCGTTTCGAAAAGGCGTCACAATTAACAAAGCCATTGTTGCCGCAGCAGATTGAGCTTTGCCTCGAGTTTTCCATTTCCATGAGAGCCAGGTCCGGAATCATTTCGAGCAAGGCCCGGGGTTCGTCATAGCGGCCGGCCATCCGGCCTAGACGGCATGGGTCCTGAAATGTAGCCTTTCGTTTAAGAGGCTTAAAGGAGATATCCGCCCGGGACACCTCCCGGTTGAGCAGGTCTATGAGTAAAGTGGCCTTTAGATTGAATCCGGGAATTATCTCCGGCATGATCTGGCTGAAGACCTGATAACACTCGGGACAGGAAAACACTATTTCCTCGACCCCGGCCGTTTTGAATTCCTGAAAATTTAAATCGCAAAGTCTTTTAAAATTCTCATCGTCGCCCGTCCATAAAAGGTCGTGGCCGCAGCATCGCTCCTCACCCAGAATAACCGGCTCGATGCCAAGCAGGTTTAAAAGCTTGACGCTGTCACGGGTGATGGCTAAAGTGTTTACTTCAATCCCTGAGAAAAACACGTCGAAATACGGCGCGCAGCCGGTAAAATAAGCCAGAGGACCGGTTTTCGCCACTTTCAATTCCGGATCGATCCAATCCAACCTGTTTTGTTTGAGGTGCGGCGAAGTCATCATCCTCATCCAGGAATGCAAGGCGCCGTCGTGGGCATGGAATCCCTCCAGACCGTCGGTCCCGGTCAGGATTGAGCGCATCTCGCAGATAAACTGTGTGAATTCAACGCCGGACGGACAACGTTCGTCGCATAAACCGCAGGTAAGGCATTCCCAGACCGAGTTCCGGATGAAGGTGTCGTCTTCCTCCGCATGGATGAGTTTTTTAGCCAGGAGCCTGGGAGTATATTCCCGCCCGGCCAAAACCCTGGGACATGAAGCCGAACATTTGCCGCACTCCAGGCACATATATATGGAACGGTCCTGAAGGAGTTTTTTGATTTCAGGTTGGTCCAGCTTCACGACGCTTCCTTTTCTAAGACCGGTCTGGCCGGATTCGAGCCTAAGACCTCTATCTGTCCGGCAAAATCCCACAAGGCCTTCACCAGTTCATCTTTTTCGTGAGCGGCGAAACTCTTTTCCACCAGCCGCTCCTGGCCGATTCCTATGAGGTGGAGAAGCCTTCGGACCCGGTGTACATTGGTATGGCCCACTTCCGGACCCGGACCGTAACGGCAGTCCTCGTCTTTGCATTCCAAAAGGATGACTCCATCCGCGCCGAATTCAAAAGCCCTCAGTATCAGGGCCTGGTTGATGCGGCCCAGGCACATTACCCGCATTAATCTGAAGTTGGACGGCATCTTGATTCCGGCCATGCCCGCGGCGTTATAGCAGGCAAAGGGACTCCAGCTGCAACAGATGCCCAACAGGTTAGCCCGAGCCATTTTAAAGTTCTCCAGCCAAGGTCCCGGCTACGATCTCTTCCAATAGCCGGTTCGAGAAATAAGGCATATCCAAAGCAGTGACCGGACATCGGCCCACGCATCCTCCGCATCCCACGCAGTTGTGATGAAGCACTTCAGAAATATAGAGTCCGTTTCCGTCATCCACCAGCTTGACCGCCTCAAAAGGGCAGATATCCACACAGCGCCCGCATCCCCGGCAGCGGGCCGGATCTACACGCGGGCTTAACTGATGGTCTTTCAGAAAAGCCTCGGCCGCGGCGGTTACTACCTCGGCGGCTAAAGCCGCCCCGGCTTCGAAGGCGTTTACCCGGTTCAATGTCCTGGGCAGGACCCGGTACAAACCCAGTTGTGGAGTATGGAAGAAGGCGAAATCGTACCGGTAGAATTTCTTAAGCCCCATCATGTCTTCATGGATGGCCAAAGGCACTACGTTCTGATCTGTCAGACAGACAATGTCTGCTTTCCACGTCCGGCTAGGACGGCGGCCGTCGTCAACCCTGGCCGAGATGGTGAAATCACCCAGGTGGCCTCGAATGTTCACTATTTCGGCTTCATCAACAAAGGTCATGTTCGCGCTAGACTCCATCTCAACCCGCCTTGACCGGACCTCGTCCGGCAATGCCGAGCCTGGGAGACGGCAGCGGTTTATCAATCGTATTTTAAAACCCTGTAAGGCCAGGTTCCTGGCGCAACTGACCCCAACTTCCGAGCCACCTAAAACAACTATACTTTTACCGATTTCGGTCTCACCCTGCCTTAGCGGCCCCATAAACCGGGAACGGATAAAGGCTGCCCGTAAAAGATCGGTGGCCCTCTCCACGATTTCATCCTCGGACGGTTCACCGCTGAGCAGATGATCGCGAATGTTGATCATTTCGAAACGGCTGCGGGCCAGCCCCAACCGGTCGAAGAGATGGAGGCGGGCCCTGTTTCTCTGGTCGTTGCAGGATATGCACTGAAATTCGAGCGGACAGCAGACGCAGGAGGCCATGATGACTCTTGATAACCTGTGCCGGCTGACGGATTGAGCTATGGCGTCCGAGCCGGAAACGTTGCATGCTGAAAGGACCAATTCGCTGTGTACGATACCGGGTACGGACGCGGCCAGGTCCAGGATGCGATCCAGGGCGGCCGGGGGTGCCGCGGTGCCGTTACAGGTACACATGAAAAATCCGAATCTGGGTTCATCCGACCAGACGACTGGCTCCAGTTTATTAAAGGCAAGCGGTACTCGCGAACCTTTGGCGGCGGCCATGGCCTGACCGGCCGCGGCGCTGCCCGCTACCATGGCGTCCATCAAATCGGTGGCCTGCTGGAAACCTTCGGCCTTATAAAAATTCTCCGTAAATTCAGGCAGTCCCTCGGGCAGTTCATCCTCATCCGCCACGATCACGGCGGGACTGTCGAACTCGAAACGGCTTCCAGTGCGGAGATGGTCTATAGCGCCTATATCAATACAAGCGGTTTCACATATCCGGCACTCACAACAATAACCGCAATTAAGACAGCGTCCGGCTTCGGCCATGGCCTGTTCAGCCGTGAGCCCGAACCCGATCTCGTCAAAGTCTCTCCGGCGGGCCTTGGGCTGGCGTTCAGCCATTTCCTGCCTGGGCTGTTTGGGAACGTCTTCCGAAATCTCGACGTGATCTCCGGTCCCTCGGGACTTAAGACTCGGTTCCACCACGGATGAGAATTGTCCCGTTAGATACTCGATAATTCGGCCGGCCGCCTTTCGCCCGCTGGCCATGGATTCTATGACCGTAGAAGGTCCGGAAACTACGTCACCCGCCGCAAAAACACCTTTGCGGGAGGTGAGAGAGTTATCATCGGCCACCAGCCTGCCGCCCCGGCCTGTTTTTACCTGACTATCCAGACCCGAAACATCGAGATGGGGTCTCTGGCCGATGGCTACTATGACCCGGTCGGCGTCAACAGTAACCGAATCCTCTGAATCAAAGACAATATGGGGCGGGGCCGAATCAGGGAATTCCCAATGGGCCGCTCGGCATACAACACGCTGAACGCGCTCCTCGCCCTCGAAGGCGACAGGCGCGAAACCCAGCTTAAACTCAACACCCTCTTCCTGGGTTTCCTTGACTTCTCTAGGGCTGGCCGGCAGTTCGTCCTCTTCTTCCATGGCCACGACGGTTACTTCCTCCGCGCCCAGCCTGAGAGCGGTTCGGGCCGCGTCCATGGCGGAATTCCCGCCGCCGATTATTACGGTTCGGTTCCCGACCTGGCCCGAGCCTTTCAGATTGACTTCCGAGAGGAACTGGACACAATAATCAATGCCTTCGAGCTCTTCTCCGGGAATATCGAGCCTCAGGTCGCTGTGGGTTCCAGTGGCGAGTAGTACGGCCTCAAAATCCTGTTCGAACAGGGCCTCAATGGAAGTGACCGTGGTCTTCGTCCTGATTGATATGCCGGATTCAGCGAAAGCCTCGATTTCGGAGTTTAAGACTCTACGCGGCAGCCGGAAAGCGTTGATACCGGCCTGCAGCATCCCGCCCGCCTTGGGCAGGGATTCGTAAATCGTAACCTTCATCCCGGACTGGTTTAGAAAATGGGCCGCGGTCAGACCGGCCGGGCCTGAGCCGATAACGGCCACCTTTGGCTCCTGTCCGGTTTTCTCAGGTTTATCGAACCGGGGCAGGCCTTTTTGGGCTTCAAGGTCGAATAGAAAACGCTTGATATCACGGATGGCGAGAGGCTGGTCTAGATCGTTCCTGCGGCAGGCAAGTTCGCAGGGATGATGGCAGACCCGCCCGCATACGCCGGGCAGAGGATTGTCTTCCCTGATTACAGCCAGGGCTTCATCAAACCTGCCCTGGGCGGTCAGGGAAACATAGGCTTCCACGTTAACACCCAAGGGGCATTCCATGCGGCAGGGACTTAGTTTTCTCTTTTCCAGCTGCAGGGCCCTCGAAGGGCAGAAAGCCGGTGTGCGCGTAAGCGGCGGCCGGCTTGTCTCTTCCAGAGGACAAATTTCCATACACCGGCTGCAGCCTACGCACCGGTCGTAATCGACATAGATAGGATCCTGTTCGACGGTTACCTTATAGCCGCCTTTGACTTCCTCTATGAATTCAATCCGGGCTTGCGGCAGGACTGTGGCCAATGGGTGTCTGGTTACCCGGAGGTAAAGAGGCCGGAATTGAAAGTTCAAATCCTCGGGCCATTCCTTGAAGGCCTCTATTCCACCCGGGAGTTCCAGAAAATGCTTGCTCTGTGTTACCCATACCACAGGTATAGACGACTGGACCAGATCCTCGGCCACCTTGAGCGCGCCGAAACCAGAACCCAGTATCAGTACAGATTTAGCGGGCGCTGTTGATCTGATGTTTGGACTCAAAACCGTACCCGCTCCTACTGCTTCTCTATCTTGGACCGGCCGTATTCCCGACCTAGATCAAAGGCCCTAGAATTGTTTTCTATGGTACGCGGGGGCACCGAATCGAGTACGGCCTGCTTGAGCGAATCGGCTGAAACCACCTCGCTTACGGCCGTCAGAAAACCCAGAAGGATAATGTTGGCCATCATTTTGTTGCCGAGTTCTTCCGCGAGTCTGGTACAGGGGATAT
>JAZGHI010000638.1:0-2924 GCA_036480955.1 Candidatus Adiutricales bacterium | reverse complement strand
CTTCTGTTTTCATTGTTGAGACGGGTTTTCGAGAGTTTTTGAGAAAAAATATTTAACAATAAGGAGGAATATTATGATGAAAAGAGAGAAGTGGATTTTGAAGCTTTTCGCTGTGCTAGTCTTGATTGCACTCTGGGCTCTTCCGGCGTTTGCCGAGGAGACTAAGGAAGTTACGTTAAGGATTTTTGCCCGAGCCTATACCTGGAACCAGGATGCTCCCTGGGAAATTGCCAAGAAAGAACTCCAGCGGAGACATCCTGATATCAAATTTACCTTTGTTGAGGAAGGCTTCGGCTGGGCGGACCTCAGATCGAAATTTTTAACAGCAGCGGCAGGTGGTAATCCTCCCGATGTGGCCCAGGTGGATATCATTTGGGTGGGAGAGTACGTAGAAGGAGGACTGCTCACTGATCTTAGCGACAAGGTCCAGGCCTGGTCAGAATGGCCCGATGTGGTGGACAGTTTCAAAGAGGCCACGAAATGGAAGGGCAGGAACTACGGGACATGGCTGAACACCGATGTACGGGTCATGGTCTACAATAAAAAACTGTTTAGAGCGGCAGGTTTGGACCCAAACAAGCCACCTGAGGATTGGAACGAACTTTTAAAAGTTGCCAAGAAGATCAGTAATCCACCCGCCTACTACGGGTTCGGTTTTCCGGCCATGAAAGTTGAAGCCACCGCAATGCGCTTCTTCGCATGGCTGTATTCTGCAGGTGGTCAGATTTTAACGGATGATATGAAAAAAGCCGCCTTCAACAGTGACGCCGGTGTCAGATCACTCGAGATGCTAGTGCGCATGGTTGAAGAGGGAGCGACGCCACAAAGTATCGTCAGTGGTAATTATATGGATATCGATAATGCCGTTTTCCAGGATAAGTTCGCCATGTCCTTTATGACAAAAACTCTGGGACTGGCCAAAAAGATTATACCGGATATCACACCGGAGCAGTTCCGGGAGGATTTTGGCGCGACAGCAATACCGAAGGCGCCTGGGGGCGAATTTTCCACCATGTCAGGTGGTTACCTCTTGTCGGTTCCAAAAGGCTCGAAACATGCTGACCTGGCCTGGGAACTTATCTCGATTGCGGCTGGTGCTGAGTCCCAATTCCAGTATACAGCGGCCCGCGGCTACGTACCGACTTTCTACTCATTAATGGAACGGGCGAAGGACTACTACGGTGTTGATCCTTTCTTTAATGTGATTCTTGATCAACTCCCGTATGCGCACTTCAGACCTGGAATCCCGCAGTATACAGAGATTTCTGCCGCTATTCAGGATGCCATTCAGGCCGCGGTGCTCGGACAGTTGGAACCCAGGGCAGCGTTGGATGCTGCTGCGGAAAAGGTCGATCAGTTACTCGCTCAATAACTTCATCGGATAAGCCGGGGGCTCGAAGCCCGCCGGCTTATCCGGTTATTACGAAAAATAAGGTGCCAGGGGCTTATGCAAGCACGCATCCGTAAGGTAACCAGCGGGTATCTGCTCATCCTGCCGGTTGTTTTACTCCTCTTTTCCTTTCTGGTTTATCCCCTCCTTCATTCCATGTACATGAGTCTGCACAAGGTGAACCTGGCTTCGCTGGGTCAGCAGACTTTTGTGGGGTTAAGGAATTATGTAAAGGTTTTTACGTATAAGGGCCCAGGTTTTTTCACCCAGGTTCTGCCCACGACATTCTACTTTGTGGGCGGAAGTATCTTTGGGCAGCTTTTCTTCGGCCTGGCCACGGCCCTGCTGGTCAACCAACGATGGGTCAAGGGGAAAGAAATTTTCCGCGCCATCTTCATCCTGCCCTGGGTGACCAGCTCCATAGTCATCGCCATATCCTGGCGCTTTATGTATGAGCCGCGATTGGGAATTCTGAACCACTTGCTCCATCAATTTGGCATGGAAATGCTCCCGACCTGGTTGAATGATTTACAATGGGTCATGCCCTGCCTGATCATCGCTAATGTCTGGCACGGAACCGCCTTTAGTTTCACGCTTCAAACCGCCGGTCTCCAGAGTATCTCCTATGAGCTGTACGAAGCCGCGACAGTTGATGGGGCTAATAAGTTGCAGTTATTTCGCTACATCACTCTGCCCCTGATTCGCCCCTTTATTATGCTCAACCTCATTCTTATTTCCATGTATACAGTAAATTTCTTCGACCTCATTTACGCCATGACCAATGGAGGACCGTTATACAAGACTGAGGTGATAGCCGTGTTTATGTACCATCAGGCATTTGAATACGGACACATGGGATTGGGCGCTGCCATAGCAGTGATCATTTTGCTCATCAATGTTGTGCTTACCTTTTTATATATGAGGTTGAACCGCGAGCGCGTTGAGGCCTAGAAAAAATGAAACCGAAGCTGGCCTGGAAGATAACCACCTATCTGCTCCTCATCATCTGGGCAGTATTCACAATCATGCCGCTCTACTGGCTGCTGAGCGCCACCTTTAAACCTTCAAAGGAAGCCATAGGCTATCCACCAACACTGATTCCCAGGCATCCGACGTTGAAGAACTTCGGCATATTGCTTTTTCAATCCAGGTTTGGCTTCAAATCATACCTGAACAGTATTGTTATCGCTCTGGGAGCGACCCTGGTCAGTACAATCAGTGCCATGCTGGCCGGTTTTGGATTTTCACGCTTCAAGTTTCCTTTTAAAAATCAGATTCTGGTCATGATTTTATTCCTTCAAATGATTCCTCTGTTAGCGGTTATCATACCCCTATATAAGCTCTATTCGCTCTACGGCCTCTATGATACCCGAATTGGGCTTGTCCTGGTCTATGCAGTTAGAACTGTATCCATGAACACCTGGCTCTTAAAAGGTTACTTTGATACGATACCAGTGGAGATAGAAGAAGCCGCTTTGATTGACGGATGCTCCAGGCTCCAGGCCTTTTACCTGATTTCATTTCCTATTGCGGC
>JAZGHI010000637.1:0-5192 GCA_036480955.1 Candidatus Adiutricales bacterium | reverse complement strand
CCCGTGGCGGCCTGGAGTTTCGAGACGACACCCACACCCCCGCCCATGTCTTCCATGGGTATGTCCAGCTCTCCGAAATGCGACTCCCCATCGTCGCCTGAGTACAAACGCGTTATCTTCATTTAGTTCATCTCCTTATTTCTTCATTGGTTTTTAAAACTGGATGGTCATAAATCCACCCTGGTTGTCACGGATCATTTACAGACGATTACCGGTCTGCTTCAGGTACTCACTCCTTTTTTTATCGTACCATTCGGCTTGCTCGGCCATCATTACCCTGATGGGTAATTGGTAGGGGCACCTCTCCTCACATTCACCGCAGTCCGAGCAATCGGACGCCTTTTCCATGACCGAGGCGATCCGGCCTGTAAAAAATCGTTCAGGAGGGAAACGTTTGGCAAAGCTGGCGCTGACCATGACCGTGGAGATGGCAATCTCCTCCGTACAGGGCTGGCAGTAATCGCAGCGGCGGCAGAACCGGGTGCCCAATTCATCTGTGAGCCGCGTCATTTCGCTCTCTTCCTCCTCGGTCAGCTCCTTGGTCCCGTTCATTATTTTGACGATTTCTTCTATTTCATGGGGCTGTTCGATCCCGGGGATGGGAATTATATCCGGGAATTGAAGCAGGTATTTAAAGCAGAGAGCGGCGTTATCCAGCATGCCGCCCCCTAGCGGTTTCATGGCGATAAAACCCACGTCATGCTCCCTGGCCAGCGGCAGAAGCTCATCCGCCGCTTCTTTAGCGATAAAATTAAAGGGGAACATGATCGTTTCGAACCGGTCCGATTTAACCGCTTCCTTGGCCACATCCATGGAATGGGAGGTTATCCCGATGTGTTTGACCAGGCCGGCCTGAACGGCTTCTTCTAAAACAAGCATGGAGCCTCCGGGATCGAGAACGGTCTTCAATTGGTCCATGGTTCCTACCTGGTGGAACTGGTACAAATCTATCGATTCGCACCCCATCCGCTCGAGGCTTAGTTTCAGGTCTCTTTTTATCCCAGCACGGTCACGGGCGTGTGTCTTTGTGGCTATAAAGAGCCCATCCCTTGAACCGGCTGCGGCCCGGCCGATACGCTCTTCACTGGTGGTGTATCCGTTGGCCGTGTCGATATAGGTGATACCCAGATCGATACATTTCCGGATCACGGCCACGGCCTCGTCCTCAGTCAACCTTTGGATGGGAATCCCGCCAAATCCAAGCGTAGATACCATCGCGCCTGTCTTCCCGAGTCTGACTGTCTCCATAATTCTCCTCTAGGCTATCTGTTTGTTAAAGATTCAACGCGGTATTTCACAACAACATTCCCAGGGTAAAACAGACTCAAGCGATTGTCAAAATATTGTACGGGAAAAAAAGTCTGGATACCGAATTTGAACAAAGCCTTGCCATCGAAGACGGTGTGATCTTCACCGGAGATATTACCGAGCATCCCGCCAGCTTTTAGGAGCAGGTATCGAACAGGCGGCGGAGTTGTCAAGACGAATGGCCTAGGCCGGCATTTCTCTATTTTAGTCTTATACAGAGGGTGTTGACGCAGAAAAAATCAAAATACCATCACCATAAATTGATCGAGGATTTTGTGACTGAGAACGCCGGGTCTCGATTTTCTCGGCGAAAACCATAAAGAGTCTGGGTGTGTGCCGGGGGCCAACACTTAATTTAAAATTTCTTAAAGAAACAGGAGGCCTGGTCTTCATTACTTCCATATACCGGCCGTTACTTGATTTTTCCAACCAGCTAAATTTAATCCCTTTCCTGGGTCAGAACAGAAATGGTCGATATTTGAGCCCGAAGGTCCTCTCCGAATTTATCCATATCGTTCAGTATGGACTTCATTTTTTCTTCCCAGAGTTTTGACAGTTCGCCCTTGAGAGATTTGATTGTTTTGGCCACCACTTTCTCGGAACTCCTTCTATACCGGCGGTAAAAACGGAACGCGAAGAAAAAGGTAAGCGCCGCGTAGCTGCCGAGTGCGGCCAGGCCTTTGGAACTGAAGAGTGTCTGAATACCGGCCAGCAGCAAGTCGATGACACTGGAAATCCCGGGGGAATTTAGAACTCCCCGCCAGGCGTCTTCACCACCAAGGGCGAATAGAAAAAAAATCAGAATCAGCAGATAAGTCAATGTCTGGAGAATCTTAAAACCCCAGAATGAGGGTTTGATGGGTTCCGAAATCCGCCCGGCCGCGACACGTGAGGAATCATCCTTCAAGTCTTCTATCGCATCCGGGACGTTAAGCGTTTTCTGTAATTGTCCGCCAAAAGAGGCGGGTAAATCACGCTGAAGAAGCTGGCGGTTTATCCGGTCCTCCAGCCATTCCAGACGCCTCCGGAAGAATACAGCTATTTCATCCGGAAAGGCCAGGTCGGAGAAATCAGACGCAGGTTTTTCTTCTTTCGGGCGTTTTGACCAGCTTTGAAGGAGAATACCGAAAATATAACCGGGACCGACAAGCTTTGAGGGCTCCCATTGCTCCGACAAAATCTCCGGTTTTATGTATTTATTCAGCCACAGATCGAAAGCCTCCTGTCCGGTTTGAACCCAGGTTGAAAGCTGCTCACTCACCTCGGCCGAGGCGTTTTCGATTATCTTCGCTACTGCTTCCAGATTCGATACTTCCTGTTTTAGCGCAGAAAGGAGTTGCCGGATTTCCACGTCCAGGTTGGCTGTTTTTATGGCCGTGATCTGTTTGATATCTCTCTGCTGAAAAATCTGTTGTTTGAACGAGCCGAATTGATTCCACGGCTTTAACACCTCTGAACCAATGGTCTCTTTGGCTGAAATCACGAATAAAAGAGGTTCGGTGACGCCGTGATCCCTTATGAGAGTCTGATAACTTTTTGTAACCCGTCCCAATTCTTCATACTCGATATCTTTCGTTTCATCTGAGTAAAAAAGGTCTGCCTTGTTCAGTACAAAATAGAAATTCTGCCCGGCTTTGGGTACCAATTCCAGAAATTCGTAGGCGACTTTATCGGCATATTTTTCCGGGGAGGTGACCCAGACTAAGACGTCCAGATATTCGAGGAAATTGAGAACACGCTCTCGATGCTCTCCCATGAGGCTGTCAAAATCCGGCAGGTCACACAAGAGTATATGCTGTATGGCCTCTGCCCCATGAGTTATTTCCCGCCAGGGAACCTCTTCCAGAGTTAAATCCAGGGCCTGGTTCATGGCCTCGTGTCTGTAGATGAGCACCTGGTCGGTATGGGGCCTCCGGTGGCTGGTGGAGGCTATCTCAGCGCCGGCCAGGGCGTTCATAAGAGATGATTTGCCCACACCGGTCCCGCCGATCAGGCCGATGACCAGATAACTGCCCTTAAGATCAGCCAGATTCTGGCGCAGTCTATCGGCTTCCGCCCGGAAAGCCTGCCGCTCTTCAACCGAGAAAGAAAGCAGGGACGGCTGGTTCATGAGATCGAGGGCTTGATCCAGCTGCAGGCTGAGACGTTGGGTTGGATGCTTCATACTCACATTTCCTTTGCCTTCTTTTCCAGGTCTTTTTTAACCGACTCAAGTGATTCCAAGGCTTCCCTGGTTATCATCTGTGACTTAAGGCACACTTTGTAGCGGTCCCTTTGATAGTGGACCACGGTCAGAAAACCTTCCTGGTAACGCGTCGCCAACTCGTGAGCTATTATGCGAATTTCATTAAAAGCGAAAAGCTCCACCGCCCCCCTGGTAACAAACGGGGCTAGAGCCGAATCCAGGGCCGCGTCCAGGATGGTGAAACCGCCGCCGATAACCGTTTCCAGAGAGAGGATAAGGACCCCCCATAGAATGGAGGTGGAATAGATGCCCAATTCCTTGGCTTTAGGGATACCTTGGGACAGTTCCTTAAACGTGTCGTCCAACCACTGGGCCAGTTTTACCTGCTCTTGATGGATTTTTTCCTTTATCTCCCGGTCTGTGAGTATGACATCCGGCTGGCGCATTTTTTTATAAAGTGAAGCGGTTCCATCTGAAGGGGACAGTTCTTCCAGGACCAACCGGTTGAATTTTTCAAGCGCCGCCTGCACGGGAGAGAGGTCTATTTTTTCCTGAACCTTCTGAATGGCCTCTTCGGAAGAACGGGCCAGGCGTTCTTTGCCCAGACCGAGCAGCCGGAATGGGGCCAAAATTACACCTCTTATTATTCTGCGGGGTTTGGATAACAGATCATATCTGGCAAAGAGTTTTCGGATTCCCTGTTGAAGGTATTCCTTGCTTTCCGCCGCGAATCGTTCTTTCTGCTCCTTGAGGAGATCCTGGCATGCCTCTTGATAAAGGATTTCAAGCCTGTCTACCCAGACTTTACCCGCTTTTTCTTCTTCCTCCAGCAGTTTCAGAAGCGAATTAATGCTCTTTTTCAGTTCCTCGGCCCGCCTCGAGCCTTCGGTTTTTCGGAAACCGTCCAATCCCTTGGCCGAAGGCACGTGCAAAATTTTTTCGGTGAAATCGCGAAAGACCGGATCTTTGGAAATCGAATCCATTGGCTGAGCCGAAGAATAGGGTATAATCCATATCCTGTCTTTATCGATTGACAGGCCTTGGCCCGCGAGTGTTTGCGCTACTTCTTCACCAGTGATTTGCCCGCGAGCTTTATTGAGAAGGAAAAAATACGGCCGGCCTTCCGATATGATCCTGGTTAAAAATCGGTAGGGCACGTCGTCGGCGTATTTCTCCTGGCTGGTAATAAATACCACCAGATCCGACATGAGATACAGGTCCCAGGCAACTCGCCGATGCTCGATTTCAACACTGTCCAGGTCAGGAGTGTCCGCCACTACAAAATGGGACCACTCCTTCCGGTCGTGTTCCAGGATAAGCAGTTCATTTGGTTTTCCAGTGACAGGGGCCGGTCCAAGATTATTCAAATCCCGCCGCTCTATCTTTATCAAGGGGATAGGAAAATTATCATCGATAGGGAAATCTTGGTGGGCGAATATAATCGGGCCTATGGTTTTAGGCCTTTCCAAGCCGGTTCCGCTGAGTTCCTCCCCGCAGAAGGTATTGAAGAGGGTGGATTTCCCCGTTCCCGTACCTCCCACAAAAACAATCCACAGGGATTTTAAAGCCAGCTTGTAATAAAAAATGTTCAGCCGCTTGGGGATATCATCGGCCAGGGCCAGAATTTCGGCGGCGTCTAGAGTGAGTCCCGGGCATCGGATACCCTCTAGCCGTGGCCGTTTGTTTAAAGTCAAATTCA
>JAZGHI010000636.1:0-4052 GCA_036480955.1 Candidatus Adiutricales bacterium | reverse complement strand
CCAGTATTACGGCTTCTTTCCAACGCGAAAGCTCCCGCTCTGGTTCTTCGGATATAAACTGGAAATATTCATTGCCCCGTCTTTCATCTTCGGCTAGCAGCTCCAGGCCCCGGTCCACCCATTGGCCTAAAAAGGCTTCCGGTATCTCTGAGACCAGGCGCTTTGAATGGGAAAGAAAATGTAGGGCGGATTCGATTGAGACCTCGGCCAGCCGGTCCAGGTTTTCCGTTACCAGCAGTTGAACGGGGTTGGAGAAAGAAAGCAGCGGCCCTAGGATTTTTTGGAACGAGCCGCTGATTTTCTCGGGTTGTCCTGCGGCCAGTTTTTCCGCCAATTCGAGAACCGTCGACCGCACCGTGGAACTCAGAGCCTTAAGACCTTCAAGACACTCCAGGTAGAACTCAACCGCTTCATTCGGCAGGGTCTTGGCCATTGATCTAATGAGCCCGAACACCCCCAGCCTCTCGGCGCGGTAAAGCGAATTCAAGCTGTCGGGCACCTGGGAGAAAAAGGCTGAGGCCAGAGTAGAGGAATCCCGCACAAGGAGAAGACCCAGGGCAAACCAGTCCTTGAGTTCTCTAAACGACATGAACTCCAGCAAACGGGGGCTTGACCGGAGAAGTGTAACAGCCGCCTCCTCACTCTCATTTCCAACGGCCAGGATTTGTATGGCCCAGTCAGACCAGAGCCTGACGTTTATCATCTCCCCATGATTTAGAAACGGTGGTGTGGATTGGAAATACTGATAGGCCACAGCCGGCGAACGCTTGGCAAGCTGCCGGCCCTGGTCCGCCCATCCCCTGAAATAATGGGTCCAACCGGCCGTCAGCACAAGGCGCTGGGTGGTATCTGTTTCCTCCACTTCCGGTTCCTTCTTTAGCGGAAGCCTGGTAAAGGGCACACGGCTAAGGATGTCTTCGTCGGAATACTCCTCACTCGATAAAAATGACAGGAACACGGGCGTGTGATCCAGAAAAGCAACCGCGCTTTCCGGTGACACCAGGTATAATTCTTTAGCCAGTTCAAAAATTTGATGGATGGGTACGCCTTCGGGCAGGGGTCCACCGGTCGTTATTCTTTCTTTAAATATTTTTTCCAGAGATTCCAACTGTAAATGCCGAATTAAAGCTTGAACTTGAGGATGATCATGGAAAGATGGCGTAAATGACTTCGGATATGGCCCTCTGAACCTCCGGCTCGTCAGACAGGGAAGAGGATATGGCAATCTCACAAGCCCGTCTGGTTGTAAGGCCTTCTCCTATCAGCTTGGCCGCGTAGATCAGGAGCCTGGTACTGGCCCCTTCATTCAAGGTATGGCCCTTTAGATTTCTGGTCTTTTCTCCCAATCTGGCCAGCTCGAAAGCGATCTCTTCGTCCACCTGACTTTCATGCCGAATAATCTCCCGTTCCTGCTCAAGAGACGGGTATTCAAAATCGATGGCCACGAATCGCTGGCGGGTGCTCTGCTTCAGGTCTTTTAAGACACTCTGATAGCCCGGATTATAGGAGATAACCAGGTGGAAGTTCGGATGTGCCTCCACGATTTCCCCTTTCTTGTCCAGAGGCAGTATTCTTCTGTGGTCGGAGAGTGGATGGATGATGACCGTGGTGTCCTTTCTGGCCTCAACTATCTCATCAAGGTAACAGATGGCCCCTGTTTTGACGGCCTTGGTTAGAGGACCGTCCTGCCAGACGGTTTCGTCGCCTTTGAGAAGGAATTTTCCTACAAGGTCCGTGGCGGTCAGGTCCTCGTGGCAGGCCACGGTAATCAATGGCGCTGACTGTCCGTCCGCCTCCTGGTTGAGATTGGTATCATGGCCGAGGTGGAAAGCCATGTATTCTATAAAGCGGGTCTTTCCGGTTCCGGTCGGCCCTTTTAACAACACTGGTATCTTGAGGCGATACGCCGCCTTGAAAACCTCAATTTCATCGCTGATAGGCAGATAGTAGGGTTCTTCCTCGATCCGGTATTCCTCGACCGCCAACTCTTGTCTTTTTGTAATCATTATTTTTGTTTACCCTTGTTTCCTGAAACATGTACACAGCGTCAATGTAAATTACCGATGGTATACTTTATATCTTATGGATTATCAAAGTTTATGAAAATCGAATGCGCAAATACTTATGACGCTGAATATAACGGCCCTTCGTAAGTAATTAAAAAAGGTCAGATCATGGTCCTTTCTAAAAACGATAAGTAAGTCGAGTTCCAGGCGAAAGTCAGGTCCATTCATATTGTTCTAAGTTATTGAAATTATTAAATACGGGTCAGCCGTAAACAGAGCCTGTTTACCACGGTTTAACCTTTGCGCGCAACCATTTTCACGGGTACTTTTTCTACCCGAAGGCAAACAGGGCCGCTGGCCGGTCAGGCCGCTTCCGTATCAATATGAAACCTCTGTAAAACTTCGTCCTTTGGCCCAACTCATCAAAGAAACCGAAGGTTTCTTTCTCAGGAATATTCATATGACCTTCGGCCTTATGAATTAGTCGCGCTCGAATTTTGAGCTGCCACTTCGGATTCGCCTGCAGTGGCTTTAGTCCTCGAAATATTACAAGTATTCCTGCGGTTTAAATTTTCGTGCTCCCGCCGAGAAGCGATTTGACCTCAAATTACTCGTTTTTCAGAGGTCTCAATATATGATTTTTTCTTCCTTTAAACGGTCAATTTCACTCTGCGGCATCCCCAGAATCTCACCGAACACGTAATCATTATGCTCACCGATTAAAGGGGATCTTCGTTGGATCCTTCCCGGAGTTTTACTCATCTTCCAAAGTATACCGTCATATTTCTTCCGGCCGGCTTCCGGATGATCCCACTCTTCGAAAAATCCCCTGGCCTCGAGATGGGGGTCTTCTACCAGGCCGCGGTTGCTCAGAACCGGAAAAGCGGCCACCCCTGCTTCCTGCAGTAATTCCGTTACCTCAGCCGGCGTGTACTTAACGGTCCACTGTTCGATCTGGAGGTCTAACTCCTCCTGATTCTCCCACCGGCCGGCGCTTGTGGTGAATTTTTTGTCTCCCGCCCATCCGGGATTCCCCATGGCCTCGCAAAGCGCGGTCCACTCCTCGTCAGTTTTTACGGCAATGGTTACCCATTCCATATCGCCGGCAGATTGGTAAACGTTGTGGGGCGCCATGAACTCGTGCCTGTTTCCAACCCGGTCCCGGATCCTTTTATTCATGGTATAGTCCATAATGGCCTCGGGGATGAAGCCGATCAGCCCTTCCCACTGGGAATGCTCAATATATTGGCCCCGGCCTGTTTTTTTTCGGTAGTGCAAGGCGCTGAGCATGGCAAACGCTCCGTGTTGAGCCGCAACGGGATCACCCCAACTGATGGCGGCGGATGGCGGACCCTCCGGACGGCCGCTGATATGAGCCAGACCGCTCATGAAAACCTGAGGACGGCCGTACATTACAAAATCTCTGAATGGACCGTCGATCCCCAAAGGGCTGAGCGATACATAAACAATGTCCGGTTTCACCTTCTTGACCGATTCATAATCCAGACCGAACCTGTTCATGACGCCCGCCGAGTAGTTTTCCATCATGCCGTCACTAAGACCGATTATCTTCCTGGCCAGCTCGACACCTCCAGGGGTGGTCAGATTCAGGGTAACAGCCAGCTTATTCCGGTTGAGCCAGTTATAATATCCCGAGGAATTCGGACCGGGGAGCTGTTCCGGGTCCTCCGATTTGGGGAAAGGCGGCAGGGACCTGATTACATCCATCCTGGTCTGACTTTCTATTTTTATCACCCGCGCTCCCATATCGGCCAGCATTCTTCCCATATGGGGCGCTGCCCACGCCCAACCGAAATCGGCGATGGATATGCCGTCCAAGGCCATTTTATCCATTTTATTACTCCGGTTAAAAACAGGAAAGATATATGCCGGATTAGATCTTTTCTTCCACTGCCATTTCGTAGCATTTATTCATTACGAAGTCCAGGCAGACGTCGCAGACCATTTTCCAGATTTTTTGGTCAACGTAGCTTTGGCGTTCTTCGGGGATTGAAAAATCGATGCCAACCAGCTCCTTGCATCCCG
>JAZGHI010000635.1:0-2657 GCA_036480955.1 Candidatus Adiutricales bacterium | reverse complement strand
GGTTCGGGCATCTCATCGATGAGAACCAGGCGGCTGTCACTCTCTCCCCAGCCGCGGTAATCGAAGGTCAGGACTACATAACCGGCCTCGGCAAAATACGGGGCATAAGTGTTATTCAGATGGGATTTAAGCCCGCCCCAGCCATGGCTCATGATTATGGCCGGTAGTTTTTGGCCCTTTTTTATATTGGAGGGGTAAAAAAGATCACCGGAAAGCCTGGTGCCGTCACTCCAGATGTCAACTTCCCTCTGCTCGTAATTACCCTCAAGAGCAACGGCTGAAGCGCCTGCGAATACAACCAAAATCAGGGTTAAAATCATTACAGAAATAAAACCGAGTCTATTACCGCCCCTAAATTTACCTGGCCTGGTCTTCATCATCATTCCCTCCTTAAGGTATGACCTCGCGTAAAACTTGCTTCACGGCCTTCCTGCCGGCCGGCTGATACCGGGGCCTTCCTGGACGGCCTGAAAGCAGCTTACGCCTTTTCCTTACCCAGCTTGCCCTTGCTTTCAAGCTCCTTGGCCACATGCGACAGACCTAATGAATCCAAGGTCGCTTTGGTGGGCCAACCGGAAGAAGTGTCCCAGCCCCGGAGTTTATAAAACGTGGTTTTGAAATCATCGAACTTGGCCTTGTTAAATTTCCGGCGGGAATACCCGCGATAGTCCCATTCATCGTCTTCGAAGCCCGGGAGATAGGCGTTAGGCACGTCCCCGCCCGTACCGCCGCCTCTTTTTCTGTAGTAATACTCCGCGAAATAGACCATGTCCCGGTGACGGCCTTGCAATGTCCAGATGGCGTTGTCCAGGTTCCAAATTTTCTTGCCCAGCTCGATGCCGTCCAGAAATGTGAAGTTTTTACCGGTAACAGCATTAAGGAATTTGGGCTCAGCCTCGCCCGTAGACCCGACTCTGTCCTCACGATATACATTGACGAAATCCGGCCAGCGGTTATCACAGAACAGCGTCGACTGTTTCCAGAACCGGGTGTAATACCTGTGCCAGGACACGAACTTGGCCATATGCTCGGAATAGATGTTCTTGTCGCTGAAATCCATCATGAGCATGCGGTCGGGATCATCATTAAAGGGCTCCATTTTTCCGGTTATTATGTCGACGGCTCGTTCAGCCGAAACCCTTGTTTTTCTCCCATACCTTTTGGCTATGGATGCCTCCCATTTGAGCCAGTCAAAATCATGCTCGTTTATGTCCCGGTCACCGAGAATAGTGCCGTATCCCCAATAGACCTGAGCCCGGGATTCCTTATGTACGGGCAGTCCCCAATACGGAAACCAGAGCAGTCCGCTTTTCAGGTCCTTTTCCAGTCTGCCCCATTTTTTGGCCGCCCGGACAATGCCCCCGGCCACGTCTTTACCGAACTGGCTTTCATGGCCTTTACCGTCGTCTCCGTAGGCCACCATTTTCACGAACTGTTCCACAAACTCCAAGCTGCCGTATTCGCTGAAATCGAGGGGGCATTTCGGGATACTCTCGGATTCGAGAAGTTTGTATTGGTTAAGAAGATATATGTATAAAAGTCCAAAACTCATCTCATAAGCGTTAACGCCGTATTTATTGATCAGATCGGTGGCCGCACGCTGGATATCGAGTGTCTGCGCGTCCCAATAAAAAACAGTGGCCACACACATGGCTTCGTTGCCTGTTGCGTCCTCGAACCTGACCCGGCAGGCGGCATGGCACCCAACACAGGCCGCGGGCCTCTGTTCGACCCTGGGCCGGCCGCCCTTCCAGAGCAGGTTTGGCATAGGCGCGCTCTGGTGTTCAGTCGAGTAATGACGCGCCTTCATATTTTTAAGGTTGAACTGATAATTTTTTTTCTGCGATATTCGAGCGCTTAAAAGGGCTTTGGGGTCATTGATTTTTATAAATCCTGTCCCTATTACGCTTAGGGCTTTCAGGTTCTTGGAACCCCAGACCGCCCCGAACCCGCCCTGGCCGGCGGCATCGCTGGCATCATGGATCAGGCAGGCTAGCGTGCTCATATTCTCTCCGGCTGGACCTATGGCCACCACGGCTGGTCTCTGGGTGGTTATTCTGCTCTCATTCTCGGCCGGGATGAACCAGTCTCCAAATCCGCCTTTTCCGGCCACCTGGTCCCAGATGATCTCCTGGCACTCCATGGTGTCTTTACCCCATAACGACAAGGGCGCGCATGGCTTGATTTTTACGTCATCGTCCCTGATGTCCACCCAGACCGGTTCAGAGGCCTTGCCCTGGATGGCCACGCCGTCCCAACCCGCGTATTTGAGCATGGCCGAGAATCTGCCTCCGAAACCGCTTCTGGTAAACCAGCCGATGGGATAGGACTGCACGCCGATCCCCTGCACTTCAGTCCTCCCTGACGCCGCGGGGGTCAGAGTCCCGGAAAGAGGGGAGGTCATCATGGTTACTAGATTGGCCGGATTAAACCCGTCGATGGTCTTGTCTTTTACCAGGTCGAAAAACAGGGCCGAGCCCATGCCGTGCCCGCCAATCCACGACTCGTATTTACTGGTGGGAATGGCCGATATTTTTTTTCTGGTTAAGTCTATATATAAAATGTTACCCGCGTGTCCGTTCATCCGGAATTCCTCCTAAAAAGTTCTGAATATATAAAGAGGTTGTTCATGTTGCTCTAGCAGCTCACATTTATAA
>JAZGHI010000634.1:0-2048 GCA_036480955.1 Candidatus Adiutricales bacterium | reverse complement strand
GTAGCTGATTACGCCGACACCAGCGGCAACCCGACGGCATCCAAAGTATACCGGGTCGTCAAGCTTATCATGGCCATACCGGGGATCGAGGGCTATTTCCTGTCGGGATTTATGATGGCGAATCAGGAACAATGGCATCATGCCCATGGCCTTGTTAAGGCTTTGAGGGAAGAACTCCCCAAAAAACCGGGATTCCCTGTGGTTCTTTTGCTTTGCGGCAATAAGGAAAAAGAATCCCAGGAAATTTTGAAAGAAGGTTTGGCGGGCTTCAATGCCAGAATAGAAATCTATGACCGCGAGCATGTATACGATGCCAAATTCATTGGCGGCCGATTAAAAGCCCTGGTCGACGAATACAGGAAAGACCGGAATTGAAGATTGAAGATTGAAGATTTGTGGATGTCGCTCCGCTCCGTCAATTTAATATCGTTTTTTTATAATTGAAATTATTCCTTAAATATTCAATCGAGATTATTCAATCATGTTATAAAAAAGAAGGGGACCGATTTCGGGATACTGCAAAGCTAATATCTCAGGCTCCAATGGTTTATATCTCAAATCACTGACACCTGAAACCTGACACCCGAAACCTAATTCGCCACAGCGGGACACCTTTAGTTTCTTACTACATGTTATCAGAATAAACCCGATAAGGGCCTAAGAGGGAGAGTGTGATGGAATTTAATGAGAGAACGATCAAGGTCATCATTGATGACGAAAAATGTGAAGGCTGTAAAACCCATGTCTGTGTGGAGGCCTGTAAGACATATAGTCGCGGAATCCTGATCCTGAAAGATGGCAAGCCGGCGGTTGAAGGAAGCCCCGAAGAACTGGCACGCAAGGGTACCGAATGTCTTGCCTGTGAGTACGAATGCTGGTTCAGGGGGAATTCGGCCATCACCATTGAGGTTCCCATTGAGGGGTTGGCGGACTACCGGAAAAAGCACGGAACAGAATAGCAGGGGGGATAATATGTCAATACTGTTAGATGAAAATACGAGAGTCATTGTACAAGGAATGACAGGCAGGGAAGGCTCTCTGCGAACTGCATTCATGAAAGATTATGGAACCAAGGTGGTTGCAGGAGTGACCCCCGGAAGAAGTGGCCAGGAGGTTCATGGCCTGCCGGTTTATGACACGGTTTTAGAAGCTATCAAGAACGAAGGCATGGTGGATGCGACGGTGACATTTATCCCCGGCCCGGCCTTAAAAACTGCCGTCTATGAAGCTATTGATGCGGGGATTAAATTTGTGGTATCGCCGGTGGAGCGTATCCCGGTGCATGATGTTATCGCGATGGTCAACTACGCCATGAAAAATGACGCTAATATACTGGGCCCTGGAAGCCTTGGCATTATCAGCCCCGGCAAAGCCGCCATGGGGTGGCTGGGCGGCAGCGTCGATTGGGCTAAAATACTTTTCGAGCCGGGACCGGTCGGGATCATATCCCGCAGCGGCGGTCAATCCGGCACGGTGCCCTGGGCCCTGAAGGTGGCCGGCCTGGGTATCAGCACCGCCATGCACATCGGAACGGAGCCTGTATTGGGCCTCACCATGTCGGATGTACTCAAGTTGTTCGAAAAAGATGATCAGACCCAAGCGGTGGCCATTTTTGGTGAAATCGGCGGGACCCTGGAAGAGGAAGCCGCCGAAACCGTTGCCAAAGGTGAATTTACCAAGCCATTGGTTGTCTTTATTGCGGGTGCGTGGGCACCGGAAGGCATGCGGTTTTCCCATGCCAGCAGCATCGTCGAACGCGGCAGAGGGACCGCCCAGGGCAAGATTAAGGCTTTGACCGAGGCCAAAGCCCATGTGGTGGACAGTCCCGAGGAAATAGCGCCAAAAATTAAAGAACTCATTAATTTATAATTTTTCCATTATTCTCTCCGAGCCGTAGGATCTACGAGCCGGAGGCCAACATTCCAATCAGGGCGAAGCCCATAGATTGTGAAGAAAGAGGAGGATTGAATCATGCCTGTTATGAGATCGGTATTTTACACACCCAGCAATAGTGAAAAGATGGTCGGCAAAGCGCCTGAGATTGCGTG
>JAZGHI010000633.1:0-3161 GCA_036480955.1 Candidatus Adiutricales bacterium | reverse complement strand
AGAAGAGTGAGGGTCCAGTGTTTGAACCAGTCCTTTAATGGCTCCGTAAATGAGGTCTTCGGCTTTCTTTTCTTCGACATACCGTTCCTGAACTTCATACAGGACCTGGGACAAAATTTTGATCTTGGCGTAGGTATCGTCCCTTCGGCCTGTGGAGGCCTGGCTTAGTGGGAGGATCAGAATCCCAATCAGTATCAAGGCGGCGAAGAAGCCCCGCTTATTAATCTTCTTAAACATTTTATCTCTCCCGAATTTCTGACTTTTGAGCCTGTTTAGAACCGAACCACGGGCTCGGGTCCAGGGCCCGGCCACGAAGTCTGATCTCCAAGTATATTCCTCTTTGATTCTTTTTTCCAGCGTTTGGTACAATCCCCAAAACTTCACCCCGGTCCACTATATGGCCGTCTTCGAATTTTACTTGAGACAGACCAGCCGTCAGGGTGTAGTACCGGCGGCCGTGGTCAATAATTATTACGTTACCATATCCCTGAAGCCAATCGGTAAAAATAATTTTTCCAGCCGAAACCGACCTGACCGGACTTCCTGCCCGGGCGATTATGGACACGCCCTGTCTGGTATTGTAGGTCCCGAAAAGCCCTGGATTGCGCCCGAAATGATCCTTGACACGCCCCTTCACCGGCAGCGGGAGCTTTCCCTTTAACAACGCGAAATCCGGCCAGGTTTTCATCTTAGGCGCGGACTCCTTGACCGCGGCCGGGGGTGAAGGTTTGGATTGGGAATCGGGCCTCGGATTAATTATAACTTCTTTTATAAGCTCTTCTCGTGACTCCTCGCGGGTCCTGATCATGGCCAGGTAGGTCTCTTTCCGCTGATGCACCTTCATCAAGAGGGCCGTTTTTGAGTTACGAGCCTGATCGAGCTTCTTTCTTTCATCTTCCAATTCTGAGTACAGTTTTCGCAGATCCTCTTCTTCGAGCCTGATCCTGTCCATCCCGTTTCTGATCTGTTGCTTGCGTTCGGTGAATGCTTTGAGGGCCGAAACGTCCTGATCAATGATGACCGCCAGATATTTGTATTTGTGGACGAGATCGTCAATGGAATTCGAATTTAGTAAAACCTGGATGATCCCTCCCTCACGCAGTCTATAGATGGCTCTGAGCCTCCGGTATAGGGAGTCTGTCTGCCTGGACTGGTTCGCCTCGAGGATATTGATCTGTACCTTTTTCTCTTTTAAGCTCTTCCTAAAACGGCTGCCTTCGGCCTTAATATCGACTAACCGGGTTTCCAATCTTTCCACTTTTCGCTCGAGACCGTCCAATTCTTTTAGAATCTCAAGCTCGGCCGATTGGATACTTTTCAGCTCCTCGGTTTCCGAGGATGTTCCGGCCACGGCCAATTTATCTATACCCACCAGAAAAAATAAAATTATCGTGACGCTTAGTAAAAATTTTGGAACTGGGTATAAGCTCATCAGCGCAAAAACCTGCTGAGGGAGACCAGGCTGCCCAGAACCCCCAAGAACACCCCGGAACCGACTACCCCCCAGGCCGCGGGTCTTGTGATGAAAGTCAGACTGATCGTTGATAAACCGAAGGGAAGCTCAATTCGAATGACAAAGAGGTTAAAGATTACGAAGAGGGCTGCCAGGGCCAAAAAGCCGCCCATGAGCCCCTGGAGAAATCCTTCGATAAAAAACGGAGCCCGGATGAAACCTTCAGTAGCCCCGATGAGCCTCATGATATAGAGTTCTTCCCGGCGGGAATATAGAGTCAGCTTGATTGTGTTCGAAATGATAAAAACCGTTGTCAGAAACAGGAGGCCACCAATGATAAGTCCCACAAGTTTAAAAAAATTCAGCAATCCAGACAGCTTATCAGCCCATTCCCAGGCGTAACCCACATCGTCAACCCCTTCCATTCCCTCGAGTCGCTTTATCAAGCCGGTTATCTCTTCCGGCGTCCTAAACTCGGATTTAAGTCTCAGTTCGAGGGAGGCCGGCAGCGGATTCTCAACCAGTTCCTCCAGCAATTCTCCATGGTCCCCCAGGCGTTCCTTCAAGTCCAGCTTGGCCTTCGCTTTACTTATATAGGTTAAGTCAGTCACCTGAGGAAGCTTGGAAAGCCGTGTCTGTAACTCAGCCAAATAAGAGGAACTCAGACCATCTTCGAGATAAACCGAGACGGACAAGCCTCTAGCCGAGGTCTCGAGCACCTGCTGCACGTTGGTGTAAACCAAAGCAAAGACACCCAGGATCAGGAGGGAAAGGGAGAGGGTACCCACGGACACGGCGCTCACAAAAGGACTCTGGGCCATATTGCTCAGAGCGATCCGAATGAAATAGAGAAGTCTAACCAAGGGAAATCACCATCAGGAAACCAGTTGTCCTTTTTCCAGACGGATGACGCGATGGCTGGTTTCCCGAAGGATTTCCTGGTTATGTGTGGCCATTAAAACAGTCGTTCCCCCCCGGTTTATAGCCAGAAGCAGGTCAAGGATACTTTTGCTCAGGTCGATGTCAAGATTCCCCGTCGGCTCATCGGCTAAAAGAATGAGTGGATCGCCGACCATGGCCCGGGCAATGGCCGCCCGCTGCTGCTCGCCTCCGGAAAGTTGAGGAGGGAAGGCCTCGCCGAAGTCTTCCAATCCAACGTTCTTTAAAATGACCCGAACCTTTTTATTAATAAAGCTTCGGCTTATTCCCTGGATTTCAAGGCGAAGGGCCACGTTCTGGAAGACGGTTCGAGTGGGAATCAGTTTGAAGTCCTGAAATACAACGCCTATCTTCCGGCGCAAAGCGTGAATTTTAGTTTCACGTATGCGTTTGAGATTAATGCCGTCTACCAAAATTTCGCCCTGGGATACCCTTTCCTCGCACATGATCAATTTTATAAGGGTTGTTTTGCCCGCTCCGCTCGGACCGGCCACAAGAGTAAACTCACCCCGCCCGATCTTAGCGCTGATATCCCTTAAAGCCGCTTGCCGGCCGTTATAGATTTTAGTTACGTTGTAAAGCTGAATCATGCCTGAATCACACACTGATTGAAGGCGGAAGAGGTAGAGCCTTTGATTTGGCTGTGCCAACCCAAGGTCATCTCTTTTTCGGCAGCCCGGCTAAGCGGAAATCCTTTTCGACGTTTTCAGGAAACTGAAGTTTTATCTTACCGGGCGGGCGGCTTGTTCGAGCGCAACCGGATTGAATC
>JAZGHI010000632.1:0-5680 GCA_036480955.1 Candidatus Adiutricales bacterium | reverse complement strand
GGGAGACTAAATAATTTGTCCGGTGACCTTGTTAAGGATTTGGTTATAGTGTAGGCCAGTAGCTCCAACGGCTAGAGCACCGGACTCCAAATCCGGGTGGTGGGGGTTCGAATCCCCCCTGGCCTGCCAATTTTGATATTATTCGAGGTTTTTCCACTAGCTCACATTAAAGGTGAGGGCTAAATTTAAACCGATGGCCAAGAAAAAAAATAAAAGGAAAAGAACCAGAAGCAACACCCGTAAAAAGGTGGCGCCCGTTGCTCAGAATCCGGATGTTACCGCTTTAGAGACTAGTGCCGCCAAAGTTCCGGTCAAGAAAAAAACGGTAGCAAAGGTCTCGGTAGCAAGACCGAATGTGCTGGTGAAAACCCGGCAATTTTTGCGCGAAGTCCGGATTGAGCTTCTCAAGGTTAATTGGCCGTCGCGGAAAGAAACCGTGGCCTCCACCGCGGTGGTTCTGGTTCTGGTTCTCTTGGTTTCCGCCTATTTGGGCCTGGTGGACGCGGGATTATCGCGGCTGATGAGAGTGATACTTGGATAAATTAGCTTAAAGGAGAAACCTCGTGGCGCAACAATGGTACATAATCCATGCTTATTCCGGCTTTGAGGACAAAGTCAAAGCCGCGCTGGAAGAAAGCATAAGGCAGCTAAAGCTCGAGGATAAAATCTCTGAAATACTGGTGCCCACTGAGAAAGTTGTCGAACTGGTAAAGGGGCAGCGCAAGACATCCTCGCGAAAATTTTTTCCGGGCTATGTCCTGGTCCGTATGGAACTGGACGATACCACCTGGCATCTGGTGAAAAACACACCCAAAGTCACTGGATTTCTCGGTGGTAACTCAACCCCGACCCCGATTCCGCCGGAAGAAGTGGACAAAGTCATTGCCCAAATGATTGAGGGTATCAAGAAGCCCAAACCCAAGTTCCATTTCGAGGGAGGTGACGAAGTCAAGGTCATTGATGGTCCGTTCACCAATTTCATCGGTCGCGTGGATGAGGTCAAGGAAGACAAGGCCAAATTGAGAGTGCTTATAAGCATTTTTGGCCGCGCCACCCCGGTTGAGCTGGAGTTTGTACAGGTTGAAAAAATTTAAAATTCGTAAATACGCGTCCAACTCGACCTGTTTCGAGCCGGCCGCTAAACATACTTTTAGAAACAGGCAGGAGTTTTAAAACATGGCCAAAAAGGTAATCGGTCAGATAAAGTTACAGGTTCCGGCAGGACAGGCCAATCCCTCACCGCCAATCGGTCCGGCCTTGGGTCAGCACGGCGTAAATATCATGGAGTTCTGCAAAATTTTCAACGCTCAGACCCAGGCACAGGATGGTACAATAATTCCAGTTATAATAACCGTCTATGCCGACAGGTCTTTCACCTTCATAACCAAAACGCCACCGGCCGCGGTGCTCTTAAAACAGGCGGCTCAGATCGCCAAGGGCTCTTCCGAGCCGGGACGGGAAAATGTAGGTGTTGTACCGAGGCAAAAGGTCGAGGAAATAGCCAAACTCAAGCTGAAAGATTTGAATGCCGTGGATTTGGAAGGCGCAGTCAGGATAATCGCCGGTACGGCCCGAAGCATGGGCCTGGATATTTCATAGGAGAAGATAGATGGCCAAAGCTGGTTCTAATATCACGAAGTCCAGGTCAAGCGTTGACCGGGAGAAAAAATATTCGTTTGAAGAAGGATTAAAAATCACCCTCGAGACAAAATACTCCAAATTCGACGAGACATTGGATATCGCGGTGAGACTCGGTGTCGATCCGCGTCATGCCGATCAGATGGTCAGGGGTACCTGTGTGTTACCGAACGGTACCGGAAAATCGGTCCGGGTCCTGGTCTTCGCCAAGGGAGAAAAAGAAAAAGAGGCGCGAGAAGCCGGGGCGGACTTCACAGGTTCGGACGATCTGATTGAGAAGGTCCAGGGCGGCTGGCTTGAGTTCGATAAAGCAGTGGCCACTCCGGATATGATGGGCGCGGTGAGCAAACTTGGGCGCGTACTCGGCCCTAGAGGATTGATGCCGAACGCTAAAGTCGGAACGGTTACTTTTGACGTGGGTACGGCCGTGAAGGAACTGAAGGCCGGTAAGATAGATTTCCGTGTTGAAAAGAACGGTATAATTCATGCCCACTTCGGCAAAGTTTCTTTCGGCCACGAAAAATTATTCGAGAATTTAGCATCTTTCTTTGAAGTCATTTTCCGTCTTAAACCGCCTACTAGTAAAGGAACTTATCTCAAAAGCATTGCTATCTCAACGACGATGGGCCCGGGCATCAAAATCGACCCGAGTCTGGCTCGAGAACTAATCCGATAGAGTATTAAGAGTAAAAGGAACTAGACATAAATTAAGTAAAAGATGATAGGTCTACACTGCCTGGTCCGGGTATGGGGCGTTTTTCACGATTACGCGGCCGGACTGCCGGGCGGTAGTGGAATTGACTTTTCGGTCAATGACAGCAGGTGCGCTTTTAGCTGGCGTTAAACGTAGGCACGGCCTGCCGAGGCCCAAAGGATTTCTTCTGAGTTCTCTTTGGCCGAAAGTCGAATATAACTTCAGTCAAAGAGAAAGGGGGGAGAAAAATTTGGATCGTAGCCAGAAACAACAAATCGTAACTGACCTCACGGCCAAGCTGGGCCAGGTTGAGGCCGTTATTCTTACCGATTTCAAGGGATTGAATGTGGCCACCATAAGTACCCTCAGACGGCGAGTAAGTGAGGCCGGGGGACGGTATCAGGTGTTTAAAAACACCCTGCTCAAACTGGCTGCCGAAGGAACGGACGCCGGGAAGCTGGAAGATTTGCTCACAGGCAACAACGCCCTGGGAATGACCGAGGGGGACCCTGTTTCATTAGTCAGGGCCATAGTGGATTTTGCCAAGGAGAACGAAAATCTGGTGATTAAGGCCGGGATTATTTCGGGGCGGATGATTGATACTCAGCAGATCCTGGACATGGCTGGTCTGCCGCCCAGAGATGTGCTTCTCGGGAAATTGTTAGGCACGATGAACGCCGTACCAACCAATCTAGTTCGTGTCTTAAACGCGCTTACCAGTAATTTTGTGTACGCTTTGGCCGCTATTCGCGACCAGAAAGAACAGGCCTGATTCACCGGGCCGCGAGACATAATTAAGGAGATAAAAATGGCTGAACTTAGTAAAGCGGATGTTATTGAATATATTAAAAATATTTCCGTACTCGAACTTTCGGAATTAATACAGGAACTCGAAGAGACCTTTGGCGTTTCGGCGGCGGCGCCGGTGGCCGTAGCGGCCGGTGGCGCTGTGGCCGGTGGCGAAGAGGCCGCGGCGGAGGAGCAAACGGAGTTCGACGCGGTGATTGTTTCCTTTGGTGAAAAGAAAATCCAGGTTGTCAAGGCCGTCCGGGCCATAACCGGGTTGGGCCTAAAGGAATCCAAAGACCTGGTGGAAGAAGCTCCCAAGCCGGTTAAGGAAGGGGTTTCGAAAGAAGAAGCGGAAGATATCAAAAAACAGATCGAAGAAGCTGGTGGTGTGGTCGAAATTAAATAACATGTCAGGACCGGGGCTTTGGTCAATGCGGCCTCGGTCCGAAATATCCATCCATACTTTTTCGCCTTTTAAGGAGTTAAGATGACTCGACCAAAAACTAACCTCCGAATCAGGAAAAATTTCGGTAAAATAGAACGCGTAACCGAGATGCCGAATCTCATTGAAATGCAGCGGCATTCCTATGAGAACTTTCTTCAGAAAGATGTACTTCAGGAAAAACGAAAGGAAATCGGTATTCAGGCCGTTTTCAAGGGAGTTTTTCCCATAAGAGATTTTTCCGGACTATCCTCCCTGGAATTCGTCTCCTATACCTTTGACCGGCCAAAGTACGACATCGAACAGTGTTTGGCCAAAGGTATGACCTACGAAGCGCCGATGAAGATTACCGTACGCCTGGTGGTCTATGACGTGGACAAAGATACCGGCGCCCGCAGCATCAGGGACATCAAGGAACAGGAGATATATTTCGGTACCTTACCGTTGATGACTGAAAACGGTACCTTTATTATCAATGGTACGGAAAGGGTGATCGTTTCCCAGCTGCACCGAAGTCCAGGTGTTTTTTATGACCATGATAAGGGGAAAACACATTCTTCGGGCAAATTGCTCTATTCCGCTCGCATTATCCCATTACGTGGTTCCTGGATAGATTTAGAATTTGACCCCAAGGACATTCTGAACGTTCGCATCGACCGGAGACGTAAATTCCCGGTCACTCTCCTGCTCAAGGCTTTAGGCTACTCTGCCGAGGATCTGCTTCACTTCTTTTATGAGACAGAGAAACTATATTTCGGCGAAGAAGGTGCATCCAGAGAGGTCAATCCCGAATTGCTCTTGGGTCAAAGGGTGCATGAAAATATCGTTGATCCGAAAACAAAAGAGGTTATCGTCAAACAGAATAAGAAGATTTCGAGGTCAGCCATCAAGAGGATGACTGAGAGTAAGATTCGTGAGGTCCCGGCCAAGGTCGAGGAATTCTTCGGCCGATACCTGGCCCGAGAGGTGGTAGACTCGGTGACCGGAGAGGTAATAGCCGGCCTTAACGAGGAATTTACAGAAGAGATATACCAGAGTGTTCGTGAGGCCGGGATAAAGGAAATCGAGGTTCTTTTTATAGACAAGATCAATATCAGCACTTCTATGCGCGACACTCTGGGCCTGAGCAAAGTGGACACCAAGGAAGAAGCTATCCTGGAAATCTACCGCAAGCTCAGACCCTCTAACCCGCCGACACTGGAAGTGGCCACCAAATTTTTCGAAAACCTTTTCTTTAATCCGGAACATTATGATCTTTCCGTGGTCGGACGTTTAAAGCTGAATTATAGACTTGGCCTTGAAGCCGATCTGGAAATCCGAACCCTTCGGCCTGAGGACATCATGGCCGTGGTCAAAGAGCTTTCCGAGCTCAAGGATCGGCAGGGCATGGTCGATGACATCGACCATCTCGGGAACCGGAGGGTAAGGGCCGTGGGCGAACTTCTAGAGAATCAATACCGAATCGGACTGGTGCGCATGGAGCGCGCTATAAAGGAACGGATGAGTCTTCAGGAAATCGAGACCCTCATGCCCCATGATCTTATAAACTCCAAACCGGTCTCGGCCGTGGTCAAGGAATTCTTTGGGACTAGTCAGCTTTCCCAGTTTATGGACCAGATCAATCCTCTGTCCGAGGTAACCCATAAACGCCGCCTTTCGGCCTTGGGGCCGGGCGGTCTTACTCGAGAACGGGCCGGATTCGAGGTTCGGGATGTACACCCGAGCCATTACGGCCGCATCTGTCCGATCGAAACACCGGAAGGACCGAATATCGGCCTTATCGTGTCACTATCGACTTTTGCCCGGGTAAACAAATACGGTTTTATCGAAACGCCTTATCGGATAGTTAAAAATGGGGTGGCCTCGTCGGAGGTAAAATATCTTACCGCGCTGGACGAGAAGGAATTTCCCATCGCCCAGGCTAACGCTTCCCTGGATAAAAAGGGACGCTTTGCCAAAGATCTGGTTTCCTGCCGGGTTGAGGGTGAGTTCGTCCAGGTTCCGCCGGATGACGTGGCTTATATGGACGTGAGCCCGGATCAACTTGTATCTATTTCAACCTCCCTGATTCCGTTTCTGGAGCATGATGACGCCAACCGCGCTTTAATGGGTTCAAA
>JAZGHI010000631.1:0-2550 GCA_036480955.1 Candidatus Adiutricales bacterium | reverse complement strand
GAGACCCTGATTCCGAACGCGCTACCACTCTTTATAGCCTCCTGCAGATCAACCGCCCTAAGCCAGATCTTTGAAGGAATACATCCGTGATTCACGCATGTACCTCCGATTTCCGATGATTCGATCAAGGCCACTTTTGCCCTCAGTTGAGAGGCGCGTACGGCCGCGGCGTATCCTCCAGGTCCCCCCCCAATGACTACTAGATCATACATTCTTTGCTCCCTGACTGAAATTTTTTCAGTAGATCTATACTTTAGTTTTCTGACCAGTTTTCTGACAACGTTTTCGTTGATAATGCCGGTCTTAAAATTTGTTGCTCAGGAAAATCCCCTGCTCACTGGCTTTCCTAAACGCCTTCTCGATGCTGACGACCATTGGACCCTCGAGATTAAGCCGCACACTGACTGTTTGATTCTTCGCTACTCCCAACTCCCGCTCTCCATCCAAGGCCAGCATGACCGGCGCTCCATGGATGGGGATATGGTGAAGAGGATCGAATTCAGAATGAGATTTTATCGGGACCCAGTGTACCAATCCCGGTGCTATGGGAGCCTTAACCCTTGTATTCCCGGGCCCTACGATAATATGCAGCCCTCGGCCCGAATCGAAATCGACCGGATTCAAATATCCGCCCAGGGAAGAAAACCCTATGCTTCCCGGATCGGATCGGATCAAAAATATCTCCCTTAGCGTGGAGACGTCCCAAATGGCCCTGGTACCGACAAAACTTGATGTCGAAACAACTATATCCACCAAAGAAATGTCAATTAATTGGTTATCCCGCCAGACCTCCAAACGAGGGGCCTGGCTTGTCAGATCCTCCGGACTGGACGAGTTCAAGGCCACTATTCCCGCCGCGATCCCGGCCAAGGTGCCTTCCAGCATGTGTGAAAACACATTGTTTGTTCCAGTGGCTATGGAGAGGAGCGGCACCTCTTGGCTGGTCTTGGCCACCACGCGGTTCGTACCATCACCTCCCAGGACAACCAGGCAGGATGCGTCCATATCGGCCAGCATGGCCGCGGCCCGTGTCGAGTCATCCTGATTATCTTGAGCCTGCATATCCAGAAAAAAGGTCTTTAATGAAAGGTTCAGGCTTTCCAGAGCCCGCCGGCCGATGCCGTAATAATCGGGCATCAGAAAAACTTCTTCAACACCGGTGGAATCCAGTCCCAGAAGTACCCGTTTTATTATGTTTACTTTTTCACTGTTTGGAAAAACAGAACCATGAGCGACCAATCTCCGGATGTCTTTTCCGGAGGCTGGATTGGCAATGATACCGACCGGCCCCAAATCTCAAGTCCCCCTATTTAAAACCAGTGGAAATTATATAATTTCCGAGATAGCTTCCTTCCGCTCCAATTTTTATTAACATCTTGAAGATAAAAACAAATTTCAATGGAGCGCCTGCTAATTATCAGAATTAACTTCTATCGTCAATCATTTCCAAGATTTCCATGCCGCTTATAAGTTGCGTGGAATCAAAACGATGCCAAAAAGAATGTTAGATGAAAAACAAGCCCCTAAGCTTGACAAAGTAAGACGCGTAGTCATATTTTTGCATTTTACTTGCGTTCAGCAAAGGTATATCCGATAGTGGAAGTACTCGAATCGAGTATTAGTACTGAGGGAGGAAAAAGTGGCGGTTAATATAGCGATTCCCAAACTTGGCATGAGTATGCGCGAGGCCACCTTAATCGAGTGGTTGTTCAAGGAAGGCGATCAGGTAAATGAGGGCCAGGTGGTCCTGGTTATCGAGACCGAGAAGACTAAATGGGAAGTGGAAGCCCTGGGATCCGGTCTTCTTCATATCATAGAGGCGGTTGATTCCACCCAACCGGTTGGCCAGGTTATCGGCTGCCTGGCCGAGACACCGGATGAGCTGAAGGCCATGCAGAAGGAATCCGGAGTCCCTGCCTCGGCCCCGGCTGAGGAAGCTCAAAAAGCGGTTTCAGCCCCGGCCGCTTCACCCGAACCTCCATCAGGTGCTGAGAAAAGAATAAGGATTTCTCCCGTGGCCCGGCGTATGGCCGAAGAGCAGGGTATCGATCTGACCTCCGTGACCGGCACCGGACCCGGAGGAAGAATCTTAAAAAGTGATATGGAAAAGGCCATCGAGAACAAGGGTAAGATGGTGGTTGAACCAGCAGCCGGTCAGGCTCTGCCCGCCGAGGAATACGAAGGCAAAAAGGTGAAAGCCACCATACCCATCAAAACAGGCATGAGAAGAGCCATCGCCGAGCACCTGCAACGCAGCCTGGCCGTATCGGCACAACTTACGGTTACCGGAGAGATTGACATGACCGAGATAATAAAACTCCGGACCGAGTTCCTCAAACAGGAAGAATCCCTTCAGACCAGAGTAACTTATACCGACATCTTCGTTCTGGCCATCACCCGAGCTCTCAAGGATAACCCGATTATTAATTCCAGCCTTATCGGAGATGATATCATTATCTGGGAAGACATAAACATAGGCATCGCCGTTGCCCTGGAGGGTGAAGAATATATTGGAGGCGGTTTGATCGTGCCGGTATTGAAAGACGCCGG
>JAZGHI010000630.1:0-3221 GCA_036480955.1 Candidatus Adiutricales bacterium | reverse complement strand
CCAGGGAGGGAGAAAGGCTGGGGGCGGGGGAAATCTGCCTCAATTCCATTGACACTGACGGCACCAAAGACGGGTACGAAATAAACCTGACCCGCATGATTTCCAGCAGCGTAAATATCCCGGTCATTGCCTCGGGCGGGGCCGGGAACCCCGAACACCTTCGGGCGGTTCTGGACGAAGGTCTGGCTGACGCGGCTTTAGTGGCCTCCATCACCCACTACGGAGAATACACCATCCGCCAGCTCAAGGACTATCTGACCGAGAACGGGATCAAGGTCAGGACTACCTGGTAGAGGCGAGTCCCAACCGCTCAAAAAGTCCTATCCCCTTAAGTACCGCTTTATCTTCTTAAGAAACCGACCTGTCTTTCTATTTTGAGACAGCCGCCGGCCGTTACTGCCGGATCATATCCTGGAGGCTGCGCAACTTCTGGCGGCTGTCTTCCAGAAGAGACATCAACTGGAGAGAATGGTTGGCGAAGATCGATCCGCGGGATCCGTTCAGCACTACCAGGGGTTCGAACTGGGATTGATCCAGTATTTGGATTATCCTGTCTAAAAGCTCTTCCGCGTTTTTTATCTCAAATATATTTTTAAAATCGTACTTCATGGCGATCATCATGTGCCGGATGCCGTAGGCCACGCCCCGGGCAAAATAGAAATTGTCGTCTATTTTCCGGCGAGGAACCCTGGTGGGGACGTATTTCTCACCTTTAGTGAATTCGTCTCCGGCGGTCTCCTCTGAAATAACCGGGTCTTTGCTTCGCGGCGCATGGGAGAGCCGTGTGTTAACGCCGCCCAGTATTGAGACGTACTGATCCAGGAGCTCGTTTAAATTATCGGCCCGCGGATAAAAATTAGATTCCCCCTTGATCAAACGGGCTTCATATTTCTTCAGGCTTTCGATGCCGGATTTGAATTTACTCTCAGCCGAAGGCAGGATCCATTTAAACGGATCGTTGGAAAAAAAGATGAAGGCCTGCTCCATATCCTGGTCGATCTTGTCCGTGGTTCTCAACCGGGTGACCTTGTCCCTGAAAACTCGGGCAGTGTAACGCACAGATTCCAGAAGCCCGAGTTGGAAATTCGGCGTATTATCCAGAAAAACAGTTGGGTAGAATTTATCGTTCGGCAGCCAGTGCTCGGTCATCTTTTCCGTTAACCGGATAAGGGTCCGGGCTGAGGTAAGGCCTATCGGCCCTTCTTCGGCCTTGACTTCAAAGAATGAGGGAAATCTGTAGTTAATGGCCATGATGATCAGGATGAGGGCCACCAGTACAACCGGGATTCCGACTCCGATCCAGACCCATTTCCGACGCCTGAATCTGCCCGGTTTTTTCTGCTCTTCGCCGCCTGTCGCGTTTGGATCAGTCTTTTTTTTCGGCCAAAACTTCATATCGCGCCTCCTCTCCGAGACCCGTTCTTAAGAGTAAATATAAGGATACCAAAAAAATACGGTTTTTCCAAGGCAATAGAATCTATGAACCGGACCATAAGGCTATAATGACTATAATGCTTGACAAAATGGGCTCTGCTTACTTATCTTCAAGTGATGATTTTAAAAGGCAGGAGAAGAGTTTCGGATCATTTGCCCGCGCGGGAAAAGATTCAAGGTCATCTCCCGAAACGGTTGGTCTGATTCTCAATAATTTTCAAAGCTGTTGAATTTTCAAATTAGCACTTTTAAGGAGACGCGAACATGGCAGAATTAAAAGAAGTGGTGGTAGTCGATGCCGTACGAAGCGCCATCGGCAAATCGGGAAGAAAGGGCATGGAAAAAGGCGGCCAGCTTTGTCAGGCTTCGGCCCAGGACTTATTGGCCGCGATGATGCGCGGTCTTCTGGACCGGGTCAAGGCGAAAAGCCCCAAATTCGATGAGCACGACATCGAGGACGTTATAGTCGGCTGCCTTAGCCAGATCGGCGAGCAGGGTGGAAACGTGGCCAGGATTGCATCGCTTCTGGCCGGGATACCAAACACGGCTTCAGCCTGTACGGTAAACCAGTACTGCAACGCGGGTCTTAAGGCCATCAATTTCGCGGCCCGGGCCATTAAATGCGGTGACGGAGACGTCTTCCTCTGCGCAGGCGTGGAACTAATGTCACATTACGGCATGGGCTCAGACATGACCGTGGCCATGGAAGCCAAATATCCCATTCGTATGACAACCCGAATGGAGGAAACGCGTATGACCGTTCCGCAGGGGCTTTGCGCCGAAATGATCTCGGCCGATGAGGGCCACACGAAGGAAGATCTGCATCGTTTCGGTATGTGGAGCATGCAGAAGGCCATCGAGGCCGACCGTAAGGGCTGGTACGCTGACCACATCGTCCCCTTCGAGTATGAATGGGAGGGCCAGACTTTCCGGGTCGAAAAAGACGAGGTTTTTCGCTCCAAGGCCGTTGAGGACCCGGAGGGGTACATGGCGGATCTAGCCAATCTTCGGCCGCCGTTTAAAGAGGACGGGGTGGTTACGGCCGGAAGTTCCTCTCAGATTGTGGACGGGGCCGCGGCTACGCTGCTGATGAGCGCGGAGAAAGCGGAAAAACTGGAATTGGAGCCGCTGGCCAGGATCACCGGTATGGCTTCGGCCGGCGGAGAACCGGTACCCATGCTGCTAGCTCCCATCCCGGCCTGTGAAAAAGCCATGGCCCGGGCCGGTAAGACCATCGACGATATAGACATCATCGAGCCCAACGAGGCCTTCGCCAGTCCCTTGCTGGTCTTTGCCAAGGAACTTGGATACGAAGTTCATGACCCGCGTGTCAACCCCACCGGGGGAGCCATCGGAATGGGTCACCCCATCGGCGCGTCCGGCAACATCTATTTCGGCGAGATGTGCCATCACCTTAAACGAACCGGCGGCCGGGCCGGGATGCAGATGATGTGCGGTGGCGGCGGAATCGGTATCGCCACCATAATCGAAGCTGTTTAGCCCCTCTAGGTAGTGTCTGTCCAGAAATGAGGAATTTTTTTCAAGATCGAGGCGGACGAAAAAAATTGCCGCAGGCATATATTTGATATTCCGAGGATAATTTTTTTCGTCCAACAAAGAGATTGTGGAAAATAACCATTTCCGGACGGGCACTAGGTAGTTGCACCTGGAACAGCGTCAGGCGCGGTCAGAAGGCCGCGCCTTTATTAAATTTGAACTACCTGCTCTTGAGAAACAAGAAAGCGGGATTATTCCAGCCGCCTCAGACGAGGCTGGGTGAGTGTGGC
>JAZGHI010000629.1:0-2606 GCA_036480955.1 Candidatus Adiutricales bacterium | reverse complement strand
TGGTGGCCCATTCGGGAGTAAACCGGGTCATTCTGCTTCAAGCCATGGGATCAACTCCAGAGGCCTTTTTCAGCCTGGCCCAGGACCACGGGTGTTTAAATATCGTCGATTTTTATGCCCACGGTCCTGCCCGGGTCCAACTGATTAACGGGCCGAACAAGGTTTAAGGAATGTAAGTGGCGCAGGAGGTGTCTGATTCCCAGACCGACACCCTGGACACGGACACAGCGGGGCGGTCGATTATGGATACCAGGCCTTCGTAAATGAAGCGGGCTATATTCTCGGAGGAGGGGTTGTAGGCCTGGAAAAATTCGAGCTCGTTCAAATGCTTGTGATCCAGCCCGGACAGAACCTCTTCAGCCATATCTTTCAGTTCGCCAAAATCCATTACAATTTCGGCCTGGTCAAGTTCTTCCGAAACCACGTAAATTTCTACTTTCCAGTTATGTCCGTGTAAATCCTCACACTTACCGTGGAAATTACGCAAGCTGTGCGCGGCTGAAAATTGGGTCACTACCTTCAATTCATACATCTATTTTTCCAAAAAATTCTTCTCGGCCTATATCGTCTTAAGGCGTGTATCCATTTTTTCGAACAGCTTTTGGACATCGTTTTTCATACCGGCCAGGTCTTGATGGCGGCGCTTGATAATTTTAGACAATTCCCCTTGCCAATACGTCAGACATTCGCGCTCTCTCTCCACCAATTCCTTTTCCACCTTTTTCCGCATCTCGGCCACGAAGCGCTGGTCAACGGTGCCTGTCATTTCCCTCCCCCTTTTTCAGCAAAGATTAGAGCCGCGTCCATATTTGAATGCCGGGTCAGCCTGACGGATCGGCCGGCTTCCCGCATTCGGTACAAACACCCTGTTCGCTTATTATGCCGATACAGGTATCATCACTGCATAAAGTGCGGCTCTGGGGGTCGTAAGGATCATCCCCCGATTCAGTTTCCAAATCCGGTTGCTCAACCTGAAACAGACTGCCGCAATAACTGCAAAACTTGGCATCCGCCAGGTTCACACCTCCGCAGGAGCACACCTTGCTCTCGATCTCGTGACCGCAGGCCTCACATGTAAGCATCTTTTCCCCCTGTGTTTTCTTGAGCCTATTATCGCCAAAATCCAGCATCTGTCAATAATTCAAGGAGATGAATCTTTCCAGGACCTTTTTCCTATAGAACGGATCCGTTTTCCGTAGGCATTTTCTGTCTCCGGCAAAAAAGAAAGCGGGTTGCATCGTGTGCGAATTGTATGATAGCATTCAAACCCTAAAAATGATTTCAATTTACTAAAACTTACAAGTAAAATTTGGGACCGCGGTGATAAAAAAAATTTTAGTAGAACAAGCCGAGCCCGGCATGATCCTGGCCCAGGAGATCGTCAGGGATGACGGTGTGCTTTTGTGTCAAAAGGGGGCTGAACTTACTGATACTTTGTTAAAAATGCTCGAGCGGTTGAACTTCGAGACGGTTCAGATCGAGGTCGGGTCCACGGAGACCCCGGAAGAACGGGCCGAGCGATTGGCTAAGGAGGAGGCCGAAATAACGTACCGGTTCTCGCGTGTCGAGTCCGATCCGATCCTGGCCGAACTGAAACGAATCCTGATAGAAAGACTAAGGCAAGCGGACTGATGGACGCGGCCAGGCTGAAAAGGAACGTTCAGCAGGTCAAGAACCTGCCTACCCTGCCGCCGATTGTGGCCAAAATATCAAAGATGGTCGAAAGCCCGACCACGTCCTCAGCCGACGTGGGCCGTGTCATCGCCCAGGACCAGGTACTCTCGGCCCGGATACTCAGGATGGCCAACTCTCCTTTTTTCGGCATGTCCAGGAAAATATCATCGGTCACCCAAGCCCTGGTCATACTCGGGTTCGACGTGATCAAGGGTCTCGTCCTGACCACTTCGGTGTTCGAGATGATAAAAATGAGCATCGTCGGTCTGTGGGAACACTCCATCGGTACAGCGGCCACGGCACGGGTAATCGCCGCCAAAATCGGTGAGACGGACGTTGAAGAAATATCCGTGGCCGGTCTGCTGCACGATCTGGGCAAGGTGGTTCTGACTGTGCAGTTGGACAATGAAATCAGGGACGAGATCATCGGCCTGGTTGAGAAGGAGCAGATCTCGTTTTATGAGGCCGAGCAAAAGGTGCTGGACCTTACCCACGCTCAGGTCGGCCAATGGCTGGCCGAACACTGGAAACTGCCGCAATCTCTGGCTGAACCCATGTGTTACCACCACCAGCCTGAAAGGGCCCGCTATGCCGAAAGGGCGACTGCCGTAGTTCACCTGGCCGACATAATCATCCGGGCCAGGGGATTCGGTTCCGGCGGGGATCCCTTTGTGCCCCCCCTCTCCAAGGCCGCCTGGGAAATCCTGGGTTTAAAGCCCGGTGACTTTAACGATATTCTCGATGAAATGGAACCCAACCTCCTGAACCTGTCCGACTACACGCAATAATATTTAGGTTGGCCCCTGTCCGTTTTCTCGTGCAAATAAACCGTTTTAATGGCTTGATGCTCGGAACAATATTTCAACCGCTCAAACCAGGCAATTGATAAAAACGCCTCTGGTAGTAAGAGAGGGATTTGATGTCGAAGCATG
>JAZGHI010000628.1:0-3060 GCA_036480955.1 Candidatus Adiutricales bacterium | reverse complement strand
TCCACCTTTTATAGGATATCACCGTTATAACAATGAGCAGGGCGAGAGCGGGGAAAAGTACAAAATCAAGATAAGGCGTGAATAGGCTGAGACCGGCTGCGCCTAATATAATTACCAGGATTGAAGTAAAGCAGCACACAGCAACAACTAGAGTCCCGGACAGCGCCGCGTAGACGCCTTTTTTGGACGGTTTTGATGTATCGTTTTCCATAATAAATCCATCAGTATTATGAAGTGTCCTGCTTTACTCGCTGGCCTCATGTTAAGATAAAGGCTTGCCAATACCCGCGGCTTTCAATGTTTCTTCGTTAAGACCTCTGCCAGCACAGCAGTCCGCGAGTTTGCCATCAATAACAATGGCCGGTACGGATTGAATACCAAATGTTTTGGCCCGGTCGGCCACTGTCTGATTTTTCATATCCAGCACACTAATTTCGCAATCCGGACATGAAATTCTTTTAACCATTTCAACGGCATCGTCGCAAGCTGGGCAACCGGCACTGAAAATCTCGACATTTCGTTTTTCGGTCATATAATCACCTCCCTTCCTTTTATTTGATAAAGCTCTTCCAAAACGGGACATTGCCCGATAGGACCCTGGCCAGTACATTTACTTGAGAGGCGCAGGAGAGCCTCTCTTATATGCTCAAGATCTGCTATCTTCTTTTCAAGATCCACCACTTTTTCCTCAACGCGTACCTTCACGTCGCCACAAGTTCTGCCTGGTTCAACTCTCAGCGAAAGGAGTTCAGAAATCTCCTTGAGTGAGAACCCGAGCGCTTGTAAACGCTTGATAAATTCTGTTCTATTCACTGCCTCTTGAGTATATTCCCGAAATCCACTCCCGCTGCGGGGAGGTTCAGGGAGAAGTCCTCGACGCTCGTAATAGCGAATAGTTTCCGGATTCACATTTACCCTTTTGGCCAGTTGTCCCCTAGTGAGCTTTTCCATTTTTTCCTCCTACTCCAATATAAACCCTGTACCTAGGTACAGGTCAAGGGGTCAAGACTCATTATTTGTAAAAATTTAAAATTCGGTCCAGATTTCAGTAGGTTAAGATGGAGATAAATTGAATGCAAATTACATAGGTAAGGGAATTCCTGGAATTCCGGTGACAGGATACTTAATTAAATTCAAATTCTCTCACAATCTATCGTAATGAAAATCGAGCGGCGTATGAAAGATAACTTGCCACTGTATTGCCAATCGAGCCTTGATTTAACTTACATCTTGAAATCGATAATGCGGCCACTCCGTTGAAGGCTCTATCTCCCTTATCTTTTGGAAGCCACAAAATGAAAAATCAATACACATTGGGCTTACGTTCAGGGGGCGCTTGACTATAGTCTCCAAAAGGCCCGTCCCGCCGGGCTACGGCTTCTTGTACGCTTTCTTCCCCTGCCACCCGGACGAATTCGAGACCTTCAGGTGTGTTGCGCATACTGCCGTCAAGGATACACCCCAGCATCTGAGTGGTATGGAGACCCATGTTATCATAGGCCTGGTTGACGACCATCTTCATGGCCCCAAGTTGAGTTGTTGGAATATTAGCCAGGCGCTCGGCCCAGTACATGACTTTTTCATCAAGTTCTTCCTGTGGATAGGCCATGTTGATTAATCCTATTTCCGCGGCCTCCTTGCCGGTCAGGGCATCACCGGTCAGGGCTAGTAGTTTGACCTTGGTCAGGCCAAGGCGGTATATCCACATGCCGGTCAGATAGCATCCCCATACACGGGAATATGGGGTTCCGATGATGGCGTCTTCAGTAGCAAAAACTAAATCCGCCAGGAGCGCCATGTCTGAACCGCCTCCAACACACCAGCCGTGTATCTTGGCAATCACAGGTTTGGGGCTTCGCCAGATGCTCATGAACCTGGGGATCGGACCTTGCGGACTGTTGACACCCATGGCGTCCATACCCGGGTCCCAGCCAACTCCCCGATCAGCAGCCATTTGTTTGGCGCGCTCGTGAAAGCCTGAGAAATCGAATCCAGCACAGAAAGCCCTGCCGGAACCTTGCAGGATGATTACCCTCACCTCACGATCGTTGTTTGCTTCAGTGATGGCCTGTTCCAATTCCACGGGCATGAGCGCATTGATAGTATTGTATTTCTCGGGCCGGTTAAATGTTATGGTGGCGATCCTGTCATTCTTTTCATACAACATGGTTTCGTAGGACATCAACCTCTCCTTTTCAAATTTGTAGATTTACTTTTTGAGACCTCTGTAAAACTTCGTCCTTTGACCCAACTCTTTGTCGCGCTCGAATTTAATGCCTCGAAATACTACAAGTATTCCTGCGGCTTAAATTTTCGTGCTCCTCGATTTGACCTCAAATTACTCGTTTTACAGAGGTCTCTTTTTTACACAACTACCCTGGTCAGTAATTATCCGCCGATGGCTGTAACGAGCTCATGTCTTAGCGGGATTTCCTATAGGACACTTTTTAACGCAAAGGCCGCAAGGATGTTCACGACGGTATAGTTCGCACGCGCGGGTGTCGAACCTGGCTTCCACGGGCTCCTCAGGCCGAAACTCAATACCCTTCAGGGCCCGGACCGGGCAGGCTTCGATACAGGCCTGACACCGCCCGCACTTTTTATCACGGGTTTTTCCAGGTGATAAGGGCGCGTCAGTAAGTACGGTTACAAAACGCGCCCGGGGACCAAAGTCAGGGGTTATCAGTAAGCAGTTCTTGCCGATCCAGCCTAAGCCGGACAGATGTGCGGCCAACTTATGAGGGAAAAGGGACTTCAGGGTCTCCCGGTTATAGGGCATGCTTCCCGGCACATGGAAAGTCAGGTGGCCTTCGGCCTGTATTACTCCCTGGACTCTTTGAGCCAGGCGGTCTAGCATGGGCGTGACCACCCGGTACACGTGCCACCAATAAAGGCTGTTTTCATGCGTCTCATCAGGGCTGTGATTGTCAACGATTAGATCAGAAAGACGCATTCCAATGGAAACCGCATAGGAGAAAACATCCAGCATCTCTCCCCCTTGATCTTTAATAAATTCACTGGCCGGTTCGAGGTCCGCCACTCCGAAAAGATCGGCTCCGT
>JAZGHI010000627.1:0-3010 GCA_036480955.1 Candidatus Adiutricales bacterium | reverse complement strand
TCAGGGCATATCAATACCTTATCTCGCCGTTGTTTCCCCGAAACTGCCGTTTTTATCCAACCTGCTCGAACTATGCCTATCAAGCCGTGGAAAAGCATGGACCCGTTAAAGGTCTTTATTTGAGCCTGCTCAGGCTCCTGAAATGCCACCCCTTCCATCCAGGCGGTTATGACCCTGTACCAGAATAGGCGGACCCAATTTCCCAATCGATTTCAAGGGTCCATTGACGGAGTAACGAATGGAAAAAAGAGTAATACTAGCATTTGCACTTTCAATAATCGTATTTGTAGTCTGGAACTATCTCTACAACCCAACCCCAACCACCCCGCCTCCGGCCGAAACAGCCACTGGTGAGGCCGGCTTCGAAGCCAGGAGAAGAGCCGCGCCGATAGGCACGGCTGAAAGACCGGCACCCAGATCCGATTCGGCTGATATCCAGGCCCAAACCCAACTAGAGCCGGAAGATCGGAAAATCATAGTCGAGACCGACCTGTTTACCGCCGTTTTTACCGAAAACGGGGGGCGTCTCTTAAGCTTCACCCTCATGAAATACCGGTCCGCCTCGGCAAAAGACTCACCACCACAGGAACTGGTCAACACACAAGAAAACGGCGATCTGCCTCTGGGAACATTCTTTTTATACGGGTCGGTTCCCGGATTGTCCAACGCCCACTTTGCGGCGGATGTGCCGGATGGCGAGACGCGGGTCCGGTTCGACTCGGCCAGCAATAGAGCCCGGCTCACTTTTACCCATAAAACCCCTGAGGGTTTCGAGATGGTAAAAACGTATACCTTCTCCCGGGATTCATACCTTATCGACCTCAAGGTTACCTTGCTCAACCTGACCGATAGAACCATCGAGGATAATCTGGTGCTGGGCTTGGTCAGCGAACCGTTCATGAAAAAGAAGAGATACTCCTTTGCCGGTCTGGGAGTGCTGGCGGATGAGCAGCTGTTACAAATCAAGGTGGACGAAATCGAAGAGAAATTGACCGAACTGTCAAACCGGAAGTACTCACTCATCTGGGCCGGTTACGAGGATCAATATTTCCTGATGGCGGCCATGCCCTTAGAAAAGGAACGGACCCGTATAGAGGCCGAAAGGTACCTGGGGCAGGGCATCAAGACAAATATTATCAGCCCGAACGTCCCCTTGGACCCGCAGACCTCAGAGACTTTCAAGTACACTCTCTTTTTCGGCCCCAAAGACTATAAGTTAATGAAATCATTAAATAATGGGCTAGAGAGGTCGATTTTTTTCGGCTGGTTCGACATCCTGTCCAAACCACTTCTTTTCAGTATGGTCTGGCTTCAGCAGTACGTAAAAAATTATGGGCTCACTATCATTATTTTGACCTTTATAATCAAGCTGATCTTCTGGCCCCTTACGGCTAAAAGCCACAGGTCCATGAAGGAGATGCAGAAGATCCAGCCGAGAATTAAAAAGCTCCGGGAGAAATACAAAGACGACCGGCAGGCCATGAATCGGGAAATGATGCAGATGTATCGGACTTTTAAGATAAACCCGATGGGCGGCTGTTTGCCAATGATCATTCAAATACCTGTTTTTATTTCTTTTTACCGTCTGCTTGACTACTCACTCGAGCTAAGGCACGCGCCGTTTATTCTTTGGATTAAAGATCTTTCAGCGCCTGACCGGCTTTTTCATTTTAATATTGCGGTCCCTTTTCTACAGGAGCCGACCGGTATTCCGGTACTGACCCTGCTCATGGGAGCCACCATGTTCCTGCAGCAGAAGATGATGCCGACCGGGGGTGATCCGACCCAGGCCAAGGTAATGATGTTCATGCCGCTCTTCTTCACGGTCATTTTTGTGAACTTCCCCGCCGGTTTAGTCCTGTATTGGCTCGTAAACAACGTCCTTACTATCGGACAGCAATTTTACACAAACAAGCGCACGTCCTGAGATATTTGGAGGCAGAACATGCCCGTCATCGAATTTGAAGGAAAAACAACTGAAGAAGCTATAGAGACCGCTTGCAGCCACCTACACCTCCCCAAAGACGAAATCAAATTTGAAATCATCAGCACTGGGACCGGTGGAATTTTCGGTCTTCTTACGGGGAAAAAGGCCAGGATAAGGGTCAGTATCGAAGAAAAAATTTCCAGCCGCCCCCCCCAAACAGAGAAGATCGAAGAAAGGGGAGCGGAAACCTCCGACGCTGCTGAAAGCGCGGCAGACCAGCCCAAACCTTCGGTTGAAAAACCCGGTCGTGAAGCCAAAAAGGAAAGAAAGCCGGAGGAACGCGGGCCTCGGCGGCCGGATAAAAAAAGCTCTCAACCAGATCGGGAGGAAGAAGAACCTCGTCCCCCGGCCGATCAGGCTCTCAGACCATCCACTTTACCAGGGCCTGATGAGGAATTCTATGAAGGCCCCGAAGACCATGCCATGAAGTTCTCTCGCGAGGTGCTCGAGGGTATTTTGAGCCGGATGCCCGTTGAGGCCGCGGTGACCACATCCAGGATCAACGACCGGATTATCTTGAACATAGAGGGGGACAATCGCGGACTGCTCATTGGAAAAAAAGGCGCCACCTTGGACGCTTTTCAATTTCTGGTCAACAAGATCGCAAACCGGGAAAAAAACGAGCGAAATCATATTATTGTAGACACGGGCGAATACCGGAAACGCCGCCACGATTCGCTCATGGCCCTGGCCCTGCGTCTGGCTGATAAAGCGCGCCGCATTAAAAGGCCGGTCAGCATCAACGCTCTTTCCGCTCAAGAGAGGCGTATCATTCACCTGGCCCTTAAAAACGAGAATGGGGTGACGACCAGGAGCAAGGGTGAAGGCAGTTACAAGAGAGTCGTGATCATCCCGGACTAATTTTTATCAGGTATGGCCAACGTGAGGAAATTGCCATTATTTCCGAATCCCACGGGATGGATAGTTGAGACCTCTGCAAAACGAGTAATTTGAGGTCAAATCGAGGAGCACGAAAATTTAACCCGCAGGAATACTTGTAGTATTTCGAGGACTAAAGCCACT
>JAZGHI010000626.1:0-2591 GCA_036480955.1 Candidatus Adiutricales bacterium | reverse complement strand
AAAACCTGCGACCGTGACCAGCATCAGGATGCTGCTCATGGCCATGGCCTGGCCGTAGTTTAATGCTCCCGGCTGGCTTAAGAAACGGAAGATTGCCAGGGGCATGGTTGGCGTCTGAGGCCGGGCCACAAAAACCGTAGCCCCAAACTCACCCAGGCTGACGGCAAAAGCGAAGACAGCCCCGACTAAGAGAGCCCGTCCAACGATGGGCAGGTCCACTGTCCGCCAGACTTCCCAGGGAGAGGCCCCCAGGACGGTGGCCGCTTCCCTTAAATTGCGCGGGATTCCACGTAAAGCGGGAAGCAGGGTCCGCACGACAAAGGGGAACGCTACCAGAGTATGGGCCAACGGAACGAGCATGACCGAGGTCCTGAGATTCAAGGGAGGCCGATCCAGGGCTACGATAAATCCGAATCCGAGGGTAACGGCTGACGTGGATAAGGGGATCATGAAAAGAGGGTCCAGGAATGAAGCAATCCTGTTTTTCGGCCCGGCAAGGTATGTAGCCGCCAGCAGCCCCAGAGTCAGAGCCATTCCCATAGTGGCTATAGCAAAAATCAAGGAGTTGATTACGGCCTTATGCGGCGGAACGAAAAAAATGGATTGGGTGCGATTCTGAAATAATTCCGTATAAAAAGAAAGAGACAGACCGTCCGGGGTTATAAAAGACCTGGCCAGCAAAGCAAGTAAGGGTGTCCCCAAAAACAGGAGCATGAAACCGATAATCAGCCTCACCGCGATTTTCTCTTTAGCGGATCCAGCCCGGCGAAGTGAATCGGTTTGAGCAACCGGATTCAGATCTACGGCCGTGGTCTTCTGCAGCCATGTGAATACCCACATGAGAGAAAAAGTGAATATAATCTGTATCAGAGACAGGGCCGCCGCCACGGGCAGATTAAAAAGATGGACAGCCTGCCGGTAGATTTCCACTTCCACCGTGGCGAAGCGAGGCCCGCCGAGAATCAATATCACCCCGAAACTGCTGAAGCAGAAAATGAAGATTAAGAGGGCCGCGGCCAAAATGGCCGGCCAGAGTAAAGGGAGCGTGATCCTCAGGAAAGTCTGCTTTCCCGAGGCGCCCAGCATCTGGGCCGCTTCGGTCAGACTGCCTTCCAGATGGGACCAGAATCCGCCCACGATCCTTAAGACTACGGTATAATTATAAAAAATGTGAGCCAGCAGGAAGAACCAGACCGTTCTGTCTAACTGAATCGGTGGTGATGACAGATTAAAGCCGGCCATGAGCCAGTCATTTAAAAGGCCGCGGGGCCCCAGAAGAGCCCTGAACGCAGCCGCCACCACAACCGTGGGCAGGACAAAAGGTACAGTGGTAAAAGACTGGATGAGATCCCTGCCCCAAAACCGGTACCGCGCGAAAACATAAGCTCCGGGTAAAGCCAGGGCCAGGGTTAATATGGTGGAAACAAATGCCTGCCAGGTAGTGAACCAGAGAATATGGGCATAGAAGCTGTCTGAAACCAGCTCTCTGAGTTCTCCCAGGCTCAAACTTCCTTCCGGAAAAAAACTGACACCAAATATTCTGAGCACGGGGTAGAAATAAAACGCGGCCAGGAAGAGCAACGGCAGTCCAGCTAAAAGGATTCGTTGTTTCAGGACCTTATCTTTCACCTCAGTACCAGTTTTCTCCAATCATTGATCCATTTTTTCCGGTTTTTCTCAATTTGGTCAGGAGTAACTTTATTCTTATATTCCGCAATTTTTGAATGTTTAATAAATACCTCAGGCAGCTTGGCCGATTTATTGGCTGGAAAAACAAACATTTTCAGGGGAATGTCTTCCTGAAATCTCTTGCTGAGCATAAAATCGATTAATTTTTTAGCCAAGGGGAGGTTTTTCGTGCCTTTCAGTATACCAATGAATTCGATCTGGCGAAAAGATGTTCCTTCCCCCAAAACTGCGGCCGTTGGAGCTTCCTTGAGGGGGGTTTTAGAATAATAAACCTCCGCCGGGGGGCTGGTGGCGTAACTGACCACAATAGGTCTGGTGCCGTCCGATGCCGCGCTGAATTGGCCCCAATAGGCTTCTTCCCAGCCGTTGGTTACCATGACTTCGTTGGCTTTCAGCTTTTTCCAATAATCAAGATACCCGTCTTCCCCGAACCGGCCGATGGTAGCCAGAAGAAAAGACAGACCGGGTGAGGACGTGGCTGGATTCTCCACCACTGTCAAGCCTTTATATTCCGGTTTTATTAAATCATCCAAGGTCTTAGGCGGAGATATACCCTTATTGACGAACCATTTTTTATCGTAATTAAGGCATACGTCCCCAAAATCCACGGGAAGCATCCTGTGGCCGGGATCGAGCTTCAGTTCGTCGTAAACATCGGCCAGCAGAGGAGAATTGTAAGGCTCGAAAATGTCGGCCTTAAGCGCCCTGCTTAAAAATGTGTTGTCCACGCCGAAAAAAACATCAGCCATGGGATGCCTCTTTGAAAGAATGGCCTTGCTCAAAGCAGCCCCGGCATCCCCGGCTTTAAGGAACTTATGGGTAACATTATTCTGCTTTTCAAAGTCTGATACCACTTCTTTACTGATGTTAAAGCTGTCGTGAGACATAATGGTGTCAACGGG
>JAZGHI010000625.1:0-3871 GCA_036480955.1 Candidatus Adiutricales bacterium | reverse complement strand
CATCATGTAATTGCCTTTAGTTACATGTCTCCGAGGTTAGCTGATAGGCTAATAGCTCTCTACACTGGTAACGGAACATATTTTTGGCAATTACTATAAAGCTCTAAACCTAAAAGAGACTAACAGGCCATGCCCTCTGAACAAGATGATTCAAACCGGCCGGAGAATCTGGAAGAATCCAACCGTCACCTCTTAAATGAGATTGACGCGCTTAAAATCCGGCTGGACACATACCAGAACACCCTGAACGAGATTTACGGGCTTTATGATACCAAAATCGAGGAGCTTTCGCTCATCCGCAGGGTGAGTGATGCCCTCCGTCAAACCCTCAATCTTGAGGAACTCTGCCTGGAACTGGTGGATATCATAGCCCAGGAAGTGCCGCTGGAAAGATTGGACCTGATGCTGATGGACACAGCCGGTCAATCCATTTTTTTAAAGGCCACCTTCGAGGCCGGCCTTGATAAAAGCAGCTATTTCGAAGACGGGCAGGTGGAAATCATACCACTAGGCGATGGTCTGCTCGCCGAGTTGATCAAATCCAGGAAGCCGATTATTCCAGAACTTCTGGATGAACCTGGCGAGAGTTCTATTTCAAAATTATATCTGCCTCTGGTAGCCAGGGACAAAATCGTGGGAGTTATTTCGCTGAACCGCCCATCTTCCCAGCTTTTTACCGACGACGATATTCGCGTACTCACCATTATTTCAGACCAGGTTGCCTCGTCCCTGGCCAGTCTCCGCCTGCTGGATGAATTAGCCCAAACAAACGTCAGGCTTCAGGCGTCCGAGCGTCAGGCCCGCGAGACTAGTCTATATTTGGAAATGCTCCTCGAAACGGCCAATGACGCCATATTTACACTCGATAATGAAGGCCGTATTACTTACGCCAATCTAAAAGTCGAGGAGTGGGGCTATGAACGGGAGAACCTGGTCGGGTCTTATCTGTCGGACCTGATTTCCGAGCCGGAATTGGCCCCGGATTTTCATGAGCACCTGAGGACCGGGGGGACGCACATTCACGAATGGACGTTTCGCAGTCCGTCCCGGGGCCTGCGTGAGGTATACCTGAGTGTATCCCTGCTGGAGTCCGGCCCGGATCAGGACGTTAATTACCTTGTTCTGGCCCGGGACATGACAGAGCGAAAACAGCTGGAGAAACAGTTATTCCATTCAGAAAAGCTGGCCAGCATCGGTATACTGGCGGCTGGGGTAGCTCACGAGATCGGCAATCCTTTGAGCGCTATTTCCGGATATACCCAGATTCTGAAAGGAAGACTCGAGCCCGGTTCTGAAAATTTCGAATACCTGGAAGGTATCGCCAGCCAGGCTGAACGTATTCAGCGGATTATCGAGGACTTATTGAATTATTCGCGGCCTTCAACCGGAATACGATCAGAGGTCCACGTGGGAGAGGCCATTCGCTCGGTCATATCCATGCTACAGGCCCAGAAGGTTTTCAAGGAATTAAAGGTGGAACTGGACCTGCCTGATAATATCCCTCCAATCATTATGGACCGGGACCACCTGAATCAGGTTATTGTGAATATTGCTCTTAACGCGGCCCAGGCCATGCCCCAGGGAGGAAGTCTTAAAGCCAGCGTCGCGTTACAGCAGGGGTCGATTCAGATAAGGTTTCAGGATTCCGGTCACGGAATCCCGGACGATATAAAAGACCGTGTTTTCGACCCGTTTTTCACCACAAAGGGCGTAGGCGAAGGCACCGGCCTGGGCCTGGCCATCTGTCAAAAAATAGTGGAAAGCTACCAGGGCGGAATCACCTTTGAGAGCCGGGCGGACGTGGGTACGAGTTTCACCATAATGCTGCCCATATCTAATTAAAGAATCATCTCCGAAAGAGTTGATGAAAATGATAAGGATTCAAGGGGTAAAGGGACAAGGGTTCAAGGGGTCAAGGGTTCGAGGATTCAAGTGAAATGCTTAAGAATTACAGAGACAGGAAGAAAACAGCAGAGTACTTGAGATCATTATATATTGCCTATGGTTCTGTTTGCGAGTTGGAGACCCAGGTCCTGCTTTTTTCATCTCGTTACAGGGCGGAGCCCTATAACGAGAATTAAAGGATGCTCAAAGCGCTGATAAAATCGTTGGTGAACAAACGCTTGAACAAACGCTTGAACAAACGCTTGGACCCTTGACCCCTCGAACCCTGTTCTCCAACTAAATTGGAGAAGAACCTAATTAGAGGATTGAAGACATGAAGAAAGCCCCGCATATTCTGGTCGTCGATGACGAAGAGCACATTCGCAAGATCCTGACCATTATACTTAATAAGGAAGGTTATACGACGCAGGCTGCCGCCAGCGCCCAGGAGGCTCTGGACCTCATGGGCCGCACCTCATTTGACGCGGTCATTACCGATCTGCGCATGCCGGGCATGGATGGTCTCAAGCTGCTCGACCGGCTTAAGAATCTGGACCCCGATCTTATTGTCATAATCGTTACCGCTTTTTCCACGGTTGAAACGGCCATCGAGGCCATGAAACAGGGCGCTCACGATTATATTTCCAAGCCCTTCCGCGAAGAAGAGATTTTGCTGGTTCTGGAAAAGGCCTTCGAAAGGCGGGAAATATTGGCCGAAAACCGTCAATTGAGAGCCCATATCGAGGATAAGTACGACTTTTCCAATTTTATTGGACACTCGGCCGCCATGAAGAGGGTATTCAACGTTATCGCCAAAGTGGCTGAAACCAAGACCACGGTCCTCATCGCCGGTCAGAGCGGGACCGGCAAAGAATTGGCCGCCAAATCCATCCATTTCAACAGCCCACGCCAGAATAAACCCTTTGTGGCCATCAATTGCGGGGCCGTGCCGCGGAATCTGCTCGAGAGCGAGTTCTTCGGGTACGTGAAAGGGGCCTTTACCGGCGCGGACAGGGTGAAGAAGGGGCTTTTCGAAGAGGCGGACAAGGGCACACTTTTTCTAGATGAAGTCAGTGAATTGCCATTCGATCTTCAGGTCAAAATACTGCGGGCCATTCAAGAGGAAGAGATAAGGCGGCTGGGAGACACTGAATCGAGGAAGGTGGACATACGCATAATCGCCGCCTCCAATAAGGAGCTTCATGAAGAAGTTGAGGCCGGCCGGTTCCGGGAAGACCTGTACTACCGGCTGAATGTAATCCAGCTTAGTCTGCCGGCTCTGAGAGAAAGAACCGAGGACATTCCGGTTCTGGCCCGCTACTATCTGGATAAGGTCATTAAAAAGAACAACTTGACCCCTATTAAGCTTTCTCTGGAGACCTTACAGGCTCTGACCCTTCATCCATGGCCGGGCAATGTCCGTGAATTGACCAATGTTATCGAACAGGCGGCCATTATGTCGGAAGGACCGGAAATCACCCCGGCCGATCTGCCCTTCGGTTCGGTTCCCAAGCTTCACCATGGCGTTATGGTCATCATCCCGGATGACCGCCGTGACCTGAAGGATACACTCAAGGAAGTTAACGCCCTGACCGAACAAACGCTGATCCGCAGGACACTGGAGGAAACAGGGGAGAACCGCACCAGGGCCGCTGAACGATTAGGCATAAGCCGGCGTACTCTCATTAACAAAATTCAGACCCACGGGTTTGCCCCGAGCGCCTCCCCGAAAAAATGAAAAGGAAGCACTCATTTTATTCATAAATTAGAATCATCTCCAAAAGAGTTGATGAAAATGATAAGGATTCAAGGGGTCAAGGGTCCAAGGATTCGAGTGAAATGCTTAAGAATTACAGAGACCTGAAAGTTTGGCAAAAGTCATACGGACTATGTTTGGATCTTTGATGCTCAAAGCGCCGATAAAATCGTTGGACAACAAACGCTTGGACCCTTGACCCCTTGAATCCTCGAACCCTGTTCTCCAACT
>JAZGHI010000624.1:0-3220 GCA_036480955.1 Candidatus Adiutricales bacterium | reverse complement strand
TCCAGGCGGGAATGTCTTTTCAAGCTCCTTGACTTTCTCCCGCACCTTCTCCGCTGTTTCGAGGATATTGGCTCCCACCCGTTTTTTAACCGCGATGGAGACCGAGGGTTGACCCTGGACCCGGGAGAATGAAATATCCTCCTGATGCCCGTCCACAATTCTGGCCACGTCACCCAGGAAAACGACTCTGTTCTCCATCTCGATCAAAGGAACCTGAGCGTATTCCGAGATTTTTTTGACCTCGGTCAAGGTTCGCAGGATGAACTTGCGTCTGGAAATGGTGACTTCTCCACCGGGAATGGAAACATCGGAACGCCGGATAGCGTTCGCTACGTCGGAGAGGGTCAGGCCGTATTGAATGAGCCGATCCGGGTCCAGGTAAATCTGGATCTCACGAGTGAGTCCACCGGCCACATCCGTATCCAGCACCCCTGGCATGAGTTTGATTTCATCGGCCACCTGTTGGGCCAGCCGCTTCAGCCGGATGGGGTCCATATCGCCCACGATGGAGACGATCAGAATGGGGATTTCGGACATATTTATTTCGGCTACATCCGGTTCGCCGATATCGGTTGGAAGAACCTGGCGGGCCTTGTTCACCTTCTCGCGAACCTTTTGAAGCATCTGCTCCATGTCGGCCTCGACATCGAACTGGGCCACAACCACGGAAATCCCGGAGGCCGAAAATGAACTGAGTTCCTTAATATCAGACAGGTCGCCGATAGCCTCTTCCAGGGGATTGGTGACCAGACTTTCCACCTCAGTGGGAGAAGCCCCGATATAGGGGGTTATGACAATGGCCACGGGTATGGTGATCTCGGGCATGCCTTCCCGAGGCAGGCTCTGGTAGGCCATAACGCCCGCGGCCACCGGTAGAACAATCGCCAGCAGGCTGAAAATACGGGAGTACTTTAAAATAAAGCGAAAGAAACTCACCTCGGTCTGCCGCCTCCCCCGGCGCTGACTACCAGACTCGCTCCTGTTTTAAGGTAATTCTGGCCTTTCACCACCAGGTTTTCGCCGGGTTTCAGTCCCTCGATTACCTGGATATTATCGCCAATGGTTATGCCAAGTATCACGCTTTTTTTGAGCGCCTTCTGGTTCTGGTCCATCACGTATACATCCGCTCCATTTTCCCGGTACAGAATGGCGCTCTGCGGAATGAGGATCACATCGGTAAGCGGCTGTGTCGTTAAAGAAACTCTGGCCGAAAAACCGGCCTTCAGGACCAGGTCCGGATTATCCAGCAGCACCTCCACACCAAAGGTGTTGGTCCCTGGATCCGAAAAGACGGCTATTCGGTCAATCCGGCCGTTGAAAATAAGACTTGGATAGGCCTCTACCCGAACCTGAGCTGAATTTCCGCGTTTAACACGAATATAATCCTGTTCAGTCAGATTTATTTTTACCCGAACCTTGCTGAGATCCACCAGGTTCATTAATGGCACTCCTGCCCCGATCATCTGGCCTGTCTCTACGTACCGCATGGAGATGACGCCGGAAAAAGGAGCGGTGATTTTAGTTTTCTTCAGCCGTTCTTCGGCAATCTTGACCCCAACCAGCGCCCGGGCTTCCTGCGCCACGGCCGACTTATAGGCCGCCTCTGCCTTCTCATAATTATCCCGGGAGATGACCTTGCGGGGAAGAAGGTTTTTCGACCGTTCAAAGCCTTTGAGCGCTGAGTATAGTTGGGCCCTTACCGCGGTAAGGTTTGCCTGGGCTTCCTCGAAGGCCAGCTGATAATCGGTGGGATCGATTTGGATCAGGAGCTGCCCATTCCTGACCAGGTCTCCCTGGCTGGCGGTATATTTGGCGATAACTCCTGGAATCTGGGCCATAATCGTCAATTGGCGATTAGGTTTTACTCGACCTACGGCTTCCACTTTCCGTGGAAGATCGCGCTCCATCAGCTTCATGACTTGAACCGGGACTGGTTTCACAATGGTGGCGGTGACCGATTTGGGTTTTTTTTCTTTGGCCGGGGAAATACCAGGTCCGGCGAATAAGGCCACCGCCAATATAAGAAGAAAGGATAACCGCCAATTGGCCTGTCTAGTCATGAGAGTTCACCTTTTTCATTAATCGAATATTGCGGGCAAGCATAATACATCACTAAAAAAATGTCGATACAGCAACCCGAAAATTTCATAAATTTTCCACCCGGCCAATGCGGCGCGCAAATAGTAGTTGGTCATGCTCCACTACCCGTCTGCCAGGCGATGACCTGTTTGGGACCTCAATTATTAAAACGGCTGACTAGTTATTCGACCGGAAACTGCTTAGAAATAAAGCTAATTGAATGAAATTCCTGACTCTAATTCTTGGTAGAGGCTTCTTCTTTAACAATCGTTCCGGATAATTTTTATTGTCAAGGGCGAGTGAAGCGAGTGCCATTTACCCTTGACAAGAAAACCGAGAGAAGGCTATTTCTTTTACCTAACCTTCCTGTTACCCATGTTTGAGATTACGACACCGGATGCTTTTTATCAGCTTGACAGGATAGAATGCGGATGCTACCGAATGGTGCAGGAAAAAATAGGTTCGAGCCCATGAATGAAAAAGAAGCCTACCAGAACCTGGCTGAGAGGTTTGGCATCACCCTCGAAATGGTGCCTTTTTTTATCGAGACTTTTCGAGACCATACGGTTATCAACCCGCTTACTGAAAAATCGGCCCGGAGGATCGGCCGCCTGCTTGAACTCAAACCGGGGAAAAAGGTCCTCGATCTGGCCTGCGGAAAAGCCGGTGTGTCACTGCCTATGGTATTCGCCTACAAGGTCGAGCTTTTAGGCGTGGATATCCTGCCGGATTTCATCCGTGAGGCCTGGTCCAGGGCAGAGGCTTCGGGTCTGTACCATCTTTGTGATTTCATAACCGAAAACGCAGCCCAATTCACGGCGGAAACCAGAAGAAAATGGGACGCTGTATTAATGCTGGGAGCCTCTCCTGTCTGGGGTGGTCTTAAGGGGTGTCTGGAGTCATTGCCCCCACTGGCCGCGCCTGGAGGCTATCTGGTTATAGGCGAACCCTACTATCATGACCACGCGGACAGAGACCCCAAGCAACCCTTTCTATCCCAGGATGAGACCACGAGAATAATAGAAACAGCCGGAGAAATTGTCGAAATTATTGACGATGGTAAAGAAGGCTGGAAGGCCTACATTGAACCGGGTGAAAAGATCGGTCAAAAGCTGAAGGAAGATAATCCCGATAACACGGC
>JAZGHI010000623.1:0-5516 GCA_036480955.1 Candidatus Adiutricales bacterium | reverse complement strand
GCCCGGCAGGGCCACCACCTCCGCCCCGGCCAGGGCCATCAGCCGGAAGAGTTCCGGAAAGCGCACGTCGTAGCAGACAGCCAGCCCGAGCCGGAGGCCCAGGACGTCGACCACGGTCATCTTCTCTCCGGGAGCAAACACCTTTGACTCCTGGAAAGAGACGCCTCCGGGCAGATCCACGTCGAACAAGTGAACCTTGCGGTGTGTGGCCAGCAGGTTTCCCTGGCCGTCCCAGAGTGTGGCCGTGTTGAATATACGGCCTTCATCATCCTCTTCCGGGATGGACCCGCCTACCAGATGAAGACTAAGTTCCCTGGACCAACCTTGCAGTTTCCCGCAGGTCCGTCCATCCGGGATCTTCTCGGCGAACTTGGGAAAGGCCTGGAGATCGTAAGGACACATAAACATTTCGGGTAAGACGGCCAGGTCCGCACCGTATTCTTTAGCCTTCTCAAGCAGTGCCCCTGCCTTGGAGATATTTACGCCCCAATCAGCACCAATCTCGTATTGAATAAGAGCTATTTTTATTTTTCGCTCCACTTCCGGGCCTCCCTTTCAGCCATTTTACTTATAAGATCTATTTTACCACACGCATAAAGCCCTGTCCGTACCATACATTTAAAACTCATCCGGACAAAAAGGACGATACATAGTGCGCATTATTCTGTCCCACTTGGGCAGGGCCTTTTTTTCGTTCGCGTCGAGACGGCCCATCCGGGCCGCTTCGGTGGCGCTGATCTGGCCAAAAACCAGCATGACCATGGTGCTGATGGGCATTATCAATTCGGGTTCCCTGGTGCTCGGTGTGACCGAAGACTCAGGACCCGATGTCTCAAATTTCCACCGGCCGTTGTTCCAGGAGCAGAGGTCGTCATCAACGATCTCGAAAATGAGTCCACCTTCCTCCGGGTAATCACGTCCGGCCAAAACGCCGTCTATATCAATAATGCGGCCTAAAAGAGAGTCCCGGCTGGTCATGTTCAGCCTGCGGGGCTCCAGCAGCAGATGGGGCAGGGGATCGTCCACCGGCGCTTCCCAGCAAACATCCCTGGCCACGTCATGCTGGGCGAAGTAATCCCAGATGGCCCGGTAAGCCGATATTGAAAGCCAGGTCAAATCCCTTATCCGGATCCGCTGGTAAGGCGGGCTGTTGACTTCGGGCCCGGGGTGATGCAAGGCTTCGTAGATAACGTATCCCAGGGGCCGATCATCTTCCTTATATATCAACTGCCTCAATACCCTGCCCTTATCCGGTTTGACCAGGATGGAGTTATCCCAAAGCTGCTGAACCCGGTGGATATATCCTGTTTTGTCGGATACGAACTCTCGGTAAAGTTCTTTCAACACTGCCCCTTCGCTATCGGTTACCTCGTACAGACGGCCAGGGACCTCTCTTGCTAATGGAAACTGCAGATATCGGGGTTCTATACTATATCTGTTACAGTTGGAAACCACGGCGTAACCATACCGCTGGTAGATGGCCGCATACATGGCCCAGAGAACAGCCAATGGTTGTGTTCCCTCCTCATGAAGCTTTTGAAAGTGTACGGCCGTAATCTTTCTCAAATACCCCCGCCGGCGATAATGCGGCAGGGTCCCCACTGAGGTCACCCCGGCTGTCTGGAGAGCCTTGCCGTTAAAACGCATGGTCAAGGGCCAGGCCGCGTATGAGGTGGCCAAGTTCCCATCTTCGAAGGCGCAGAGGGTCCATTCAGGACGCATGGGTGATTCAGGCTGATCTGTGGGTGAAGGCAGAAAAGCCGTTTCAGTAGAGTGTCTGAACTCCTTCATTTCTTCTTTTCTGACCGGTCTGATTTCCACTCCCATAATTTCCACCTCGTTATTATTTCTTAAATTGTTTATCTCTCAGGAAGATGAGCTTGGTCCTAGGCAAAAAAAACCCGCCGAAACAGCGGGGATCAAACAGGTTCATGTCAGGACCTCGAACTATAAACCACCCCGCCATTTCCGGCTCCGAATCTTCAGTATGGCCATTCTTCGTCCCTTGATCATAAACTCATGCCTCCGTGGATGGTAAAAATACATGTTCCTCACCGCATGTCAAGCTAAATAAAGCTAAATCAGGTTTCACTGGAAAAATTCCACCAGGAGACCGGCCTCCCGTTTATTTATGGCTTTACCGTTTGAAACCTGACAAAGCGTAATGATCCACCTCGTCGATATGGATGTCGGTTATCTCGAAATCCTTAAACATCTCCCTTCAGGTATCAGGCGCAAAATAATAGTGGGGCAGTCCTTTCTCCCGGCCATCAAGGGGAACAAAGGCGCCGGGTTCTATTTCCTTATAATGCTCACCCTGGTTCCTCAGACTGGGAACGGTTATAAAAATCGGTCCCGACTTTTTCAGCACCCGCCTTATCTCCTGAACGATTCGCCGAATGTCAGCCGGCACGGCATGGTGGATGACCTGGGTGGAAATGACGGCGTCGAAAAAACCGTCTTCATAGGGAAGCCTAGCGATCATCTCTCCCGATCTCAAATCGGCTTTCAGGCCCTCTCTTTTCAACCACTTACGGGTTATATCCAATCCTTCCCCGGACTTGTCAAAGCCATAGACGGAAAATCCCTTCTGAGCCAGAAACACCACATGCCTTCCGGAACCGCTTCCCAGGTCCAGTACTCTACGCACTTTCTCCCTTTCAAACGTACGGACCAGACCCGGCATATCTTCGTGAGTGCTTGTAAAAAACTCACCCTGTTTCTTAAACACCTCATTCCAGGGATTTGATTCCCGCGGCATGTTCACCCCCCAGCCTGTTAGACAAGGAACTTCCGATAGTTACAGGCTGTCACCAAGCATATCAAATTTTAGGCCGTGAAACAAATTTCCCTGAAGTAAGATATTTTTCGCGCTTGGATATAACATTATAATTATGACAAAGAGCTGAAAACCTGATGGTTTAAAGAGGCTGTATCCAGTTCATTGGACTGCTCCACTCGAAAGAATTGCCTTTTCAGGCCAGCAACTATCTTCGGTAGGGGCGTCCGGCCGGATGCCCCAACGGAGTTCGACAACTTACAGTTCAATTTCTTTGAAGCGCTTCTGACAACCGCCTCTCCATTACTTTTACCAGACCCTGCCAGTCGGTGTTTTCCGGGCCATCGATCAGGGGTCCTATTTCATCGAGCAATCCGTGATCGCCTTCCTTCCAGAAACCCATGGCCGCAAAATCGGCTAACGAAATATAGGATGGCGGGGCGTAATAATTAAAACCAGGAGGTCCATCCTGACCGGTGTATATGCCAAAAAATCTGCGGGGAGGTCCCAGCAGTCCGCTGAAATCGGCCAACGGGTGTTTAGGCTTGATAAATATTGGCTCGAGCGGGATCTCGATACCCCCTGCGTTCCGGCCATAGGTAGTGTCTTTGGCCCACAGCCATGGCTTTTGCTCAGGATCAATTAAGTAGGCCACCTTGTCAAAAAATGGCACCACCCGGTGGGAAACTGCTCCTTCTTCCCCATTATCCAAATATAATTCATTACTGCCTTCGGCGGCGACGAGCCGGGGTCTCTGGTCCGGAGAAAAATCCTCGCCGGGCAGGTAGGTCTGCTGATGGTTGTGTTGGGCCAGAGTCAGCATTCTCAGGCGGTTCGACGCGTCAAAGGCCAATATGGCCGCCATGTGAATATCCAGCCGATGCCACCGCATCCGGTCTCCTTGAATCAAAAACACTCCCGCCTTTCCAATCCGGCTGAGCTCTTCCGGCAGGCCGCTCCAATCAAAAACCAGATTATATTTCACGTACGTCCACTTCTCGGATGGGTCTCCGGGTTTCTTGTCCCGATAAAACTGCACATAAATGGGCGCGGTTGATCTGGAGGCGACCTCTTCCGAATCCAGATAAGTCCGGCATTGTTCCTCAAAAGTCATGGCCGCCAGTTCGTCCGCAAGGGGAGATTCTGTCAGCACATGCCCGCCGGATCTCCGGTACAGAATTGATTTTGCCAGATAGTCTTCAAAATAAATGGGTCGCCAGCTTCTCGGACTCACCCACAAGCGCGGCATGTACCGGATGGCCTGGGTCTTCAGCCTTGCCGGTACGGGATATATACGATGCGTTTTCTGATAGGTTTCTTTGGCCGCTTCTACCCAGGAAACAAAATAATCACATTCACCAGTTTGAGCGCGAACATCTGGTCCGGCCAGCAAAAAGACGATTGACAAAAAACTCAGCATGGTTTTGAAACCGGCCCCCGTGTCCTTAAATACCCATTTTGGTAGTGAGCGCAAAAATATTGTTATTATCCTGATCATATTCTTAGCCCCATGGACTTGAAAAGAAACAGGGTTTGAAATTAACAACGGTTTTTCCTGATATGGAATGCTATCATACGTACAGGGTAATGAGCGGTCTGTATTTTTACAAGGGTTTTGAGGAAAGAGCATCAAGAGTTGAAACCGCGGCTAGAAATAAATAATTTTATAGAAAATATTTTCTATATCCTCGGGAACCTCGGGAAGGGGTGAAATAAAATGGTTTCCGAACGTAAATACAAAGTACTTTTTCTGTGCACAGGGAATTCCTGCCGCAGCCAGATGGCCGAAGCCTGGTCCAGAGAGATCATCGGCCATCAATTCGAGGTTTTTTCGGCCGGGATCGAACCAGCTGGATTGGACCCGATGGCCGTAAAAGCCATGGCCGAAGTCGGTCTGGATATCTCGAATCAAAAACCGAAAAGCACAGACTCTTTGGGAAGCGCGGAATTTGATTTTGTAATCACCCTCTGCCGGAATGCCGCCGAAACCTGCCCCTATTTTCCAGCCAGAACAAGGGTCATGCATGAGGCTTTTGATGATCCCCCCAAGTTGGCGGAGCGGGCCGAGAGTGAAGAGGAAGCCATGGAGCATTATCGGCGTGTGCGTGACGAGATCAGGACCTTCGTGGAAAAGCTGCCTGAAATGTTACTGAAAGGAGAAGATAAATGAAAATGACCGCTGAATCTGCACCGTACTCCGCGGAGAAGGGACTGGGCGTTTTCGAGAAATATTTAACTGTCTGGGTTGTTTTGAGTATTCTGGGAGGTATTATTCTGGGCCGGGTGGCGCCTTCAGTGGCCACTTTTCTGGACGGTCTGGCCATCTACGTGGGTGACGCGCCGGTAGTTTCCATCCCCATCGCCATCTGCCTCTTCTTCATGATGTTTCCCATCATGGTCAAGATCGACTTCGGTGAAGTCATCCGGGCCGGGAAGAATACCCGTCCGGTCCTTCTGACCCTGGTTATCAACTGGACCATCAAACCCTTTACCATGTACGCCATTTCCGTCTTCTTTCTGGGCTCTCTTTTTTTAGGTTTCATCGGTGTGGACGCGGTGGATTTTGTCAAGATGCCCTTAGGCCTGGACCTTGAGGTCGGCGCGACTCACGGCTCAGGCCTGGTGGTACTGGTAGAAGGGGTAAAAATGCTTGAAGTGCCTTTATGGCGCAGTTACCTGGCCGGAACTATCCTGTTGGGCATCGCGCCCTGCACGGCCATGGTTCTGGTCTGGAGCT
>JAZGHI010000622.1:0-10851 GCA_036480955.1 Candidatus Adiutricales bacterium | reverse complement strand
CAATTCCGTGTGTTTGAGTTCGGATATGCGGTTCGCGATTTCAGCGGGTTCGGATCGGACGGTTAAGCTCTGGAGCGTGGAAACAGGACAATGTCTGCGTACATTTGAGGGCCATTCGTCCTGGGTTCTGTCGGTCGGTTTCAGCCGGGAAGGGGAAAGCGCGGTTTCCGGGGGAGTTGATAATGACATCAGATTGTGGCAGACAATGCCCCGGTCCGAGCCCTTTCGAGCGCCTATGGTACTTTCGAAGGTTTTTTCAAGCGAGAAAGCCGTTTCCGCCCAGTCACAATATGCAAAGGACTTGAATCAGGCTAAAAAAGCTTTGGCCCGGCAGGATCCGACGAGCGCGGCGCGGTACATAAGAGCCGCCCGGACCCTACCGGGGTATAGCCACGGAAGCGAGGCCATGAAGTTCTGGGCCAGCCTTTATACCCGTCTCGGACACGGAGAGTTCAAAGGGGGATGGCAGGGCATTAATCTGGCCGGTCATAAGATGGGGCTGCTATCAATCAGCCCAGGTCACGACCATCGGCTGTTGCTGTCAGGTTCCGGTGACCGAACCCTGAAACTTTGGGACACGGACTCGGGTCGGTGTGAAAAAACGCTGTACGGCCACACCGCGGCTGTAAACTCGGTCAGTCTGAACCATCGGAAAGATCTGGCTTTATCCGGTGGCGCGGATAAAACGCTTCGTTTATGGAACATAAAGACCGGCCAGTGCGTCCAGACCTTCGAGGAACTCGAGGCCGTGATCAAGGCCGTCTGCTTGAGCCCGGACGGCCGTCTTGCTCTTTCCGGCTGTGAAAACGGAGAATTGAGGGTGTGGGAAGCAGCTACCGGTAAGCTCAGGGCAAGACTCGGCCAACGAGGCCCGGCCATCAATTCTATCAGCTTCAGCAGCGACAGCGCGACAGCGCTTACCGGAAGCGGAGATTATACGGGCGAGGACAATCTGGTGCACTTGTGGGACCTTGATTCCGCCCAGTGTCTGCGTACTTTTACCGGACACGAAAGGGCCGTCAATTCAGTCAGTTTCAGCGGGGACGGCCGGAAGGCGCTATCCGGCTCGTCAGATAGTACGGTCAGATTATGGGACGTGGAAACGGGTAAGTGTCTTCAGATTTTCGAGGGGCATGAGCGGGCCGTTAATTCAGTATGTCTGACCACGGACGGCCGGAATGCACTCTCAGGAGGGTTTGATCAATCCCTTAAACTTTGGAACATTAAAGACGGAAAATGCCTCTGTACGTTTGAAGGTCATAACGCGGCGGTCAACTCGGTCTGCTTCAGTCCGGACGGCCGGTATGCCTTTTCCGGCAGTGAGGATGAGACGATCAAAGTCTGGACATTGGACTGGGAACTGATTGAGGGGTCGGAGGCCGGCTGGGATGAGGAGGTCAGACCCTGGCTAGAAACGTTTTTGAAGACATATTTACACGCCCCTTCCAAGCATTTCGGTGTCCAGACCGAAAGGGATGCTGGAAGGCTCAGGATAAAAAGGAGAGACTTCCAGGAGCTGTTGTATAATTTGGGCTGCGCGGGGTTTGGCTGGGTGCCGCCAAAACGGATCGTGAGGGAACTAAAAGCCATGGTTTCCAGCGAGTCGCGTCCCAGGGCCACGGATGATCAAGGGGTCGCGTCGGCCGGTGCCGTATCTGATTCGCCGGGGAAAAAAAGCCCGCCATCAGGCTGGCTGGCCAGGTTCCGAAAAAGATTTTCAAGGGATTAGCCCAAAGGCTTTGTATCTTTTTAAACCGGGTGATCTCTGGATCTCGATTTTATGCACCTGATACGGGCCTCGAAGTAAGTCCCTGGTCTGTAACCGATAGCGCCTTAAAGACCGAACTTTTTCTTCACTCTGTCCATATCGAATGGACCGCCATGGGCAGTGTATATTTTTTTTGGTTGATACGCCAGGATCCTGTTTAGGCTGGCCTTTATGAGGTTCAGATCGTATCCGAACATGGGGTAATTCGGCCTCCCGCGCAGGATGAATCCTCCCATGATCAGATCGCCGATTATGGCTTCGCCACTATCGAGAATGATCGAAACCGAACCGGGAGTATGACCCGGGGTGTGAATTATTTTCCCGTTAACGCCGAATTCGTTCAGGTCCGTTTCAGCATCAAGGATGATATCAGGCTCCAGACCTTCGATCTTTGAACCCATCGAAGCGAATACTCTGGCTAAACGCCCCTTGAAGCCGATGGGTGTGAGTTCCGGGTGTTCACCTTTAATAAGGTTTTCCGAGTCGAGTTTGTGGACCGCTACCTTAGCGCCGGTTCTTTCCTTCAGACTGCGGACACTGCCGAAGTGGTCGTAGTGGTCGTGGGTGATAATAATCAAAGGAATCTCTTCCGGATTCACCCCGGAAGCGGTAATTTTTTTCAAGATTTTATCTTCGGAACCGGGTGTGCCGGTATCTACCAGAATTGGCTGATTCCCCTTGATAAGAAAGGCCTGGACGAAACCCAGCGGGATTGAGATTACTTCACTCATTCTTGCTCCCCTCCTTTTGTTTGACTCAAAAGAAATGAAGAATTGTCACGATTTTTTTTCAATTGCGACTCGCAAACCACCAAAAAGTTCAGATAAAAGGTTCGGAAAAAAATTTACCCTGATCCAGTTACGTTGATTTTTCAAAAGAAAGAGCGGACCACCCGGACCGGGAATAGGATTTTGCCATCAATACCCCGGCCTTATTCATGGACTTCAGCATGTTTGGTGTCTGCGGGTTAGTAAAACCGGCAACGATCAACTTTCCTCCGGGAGTCATTAATTTTACGAGGAGAGAGGCCGATCTGAGCAGAACCGAGGGAGCCAGGTTTGCCAGAATAAGATCGAATCGGCCTTCCACTTTTTCCAACGGCGTGCGGAGAAGTTTAATCTGTTCGGAAAAATTATTTGCGGAAATATTAATCCGGGCCGCTTCGATGGCCGCGGATGATGAATCCACGGCCAGAATAGGGCCGGTACCAAGATTGGCCGCCGCCAGGGCTAGAATTCCCGATCCGGTCCCGGCGTCCAAGACACTGGAGTTGACCGGGTCCGGGTAGCCGGGTTTGGGTGTATAAAATTCCTCCAGGGCTATCAGGGCCAGGGCGGTACTCGGGTGAGCGCCGGTGCCAAAACTGTGGCTTGGTGTGAAAGCTATGGCCGTATTCTCACGTGACCCATCGATTTTTTCATTCGGCTGAATAAAAATGAATCGACCGACGCGGATTTGCGGCATATCCCGGTCCGGTCCACCAATATTTCTGACGGTGAGCGGAATTTGATCTTCATCCATACGGGTCTTCTCGAATTTGTCGAGAACTTTCTCCAGGCTCTCTAATTTGACATCGATCTCTTCAGCCAGGTCTAGATAAAAACGAAGTCCGCTCTCGCTTACTTCAATTTCCACTTCCGGGAAAGTATTCATCAAGTGGTTTAGTAAACCGGTGACCAGATTAAGGTCTATTTTAATCTCGATTTCAAACATGGGTTTAACTGAAAACCATCATTCAATTTATAAAAATCGCAAGTACGCTTATATCAGATACTCTCATTAAGGGCAATTCGGTATTTCTATCCGTCAGGGAAGCATTTTATTAAATTTCGGTGAGTACGCTTTTTTTTGGAAATATATAAAAAATCCTGATCAAAATGATCAGGATTTCGAAAAAAAAATAATGAGGGATTTTATGTTGGTTGAGAAGTAATTATTCTATCTCAGGCCCGTAACTTAGTTTCGTTATGCGAAACAAAACCGTTATATTAACCGGACGAGTTCAAATTTTATGCTGGAGTCATAAGGATTAAAGGCTTTCGTTTCCTTCCGGGCAGTCTCGAAATGAATAAAACCACAATCAGGGGAGCTGTCATCCGTGACTGTGGTATTTGAAAAAACGTCATGAATGGCCAGTCTTAGCCTCTGCCACCAGGTATGTGTGCTGGAATAGTTTTGAGACGGCAGAGTTGCATATCGGATATCAGCATTTATCGAGGCTTGATTTACAGTCATAATAGCTCCTTTCTTTAGAGATATATGTGAACAGGGACTGTCTTTATCAACCGGTTGTCTTATGAAGACAGCCCCTGATTGCATTAGTAATATAATTCCGAACCTGGGGGTGTGTCATCACCCGAAGAGGTGATTTAGCCGGGTGATTTTATTTGAAAAATAAGGATGGGGGGGTGATCCAAGCAAGACTGTTATCGAAGCAGGCCCAAATCCTTGGCCCTGGCCACGGCTTGAGTTCGGCTGCGCACGCCCAGTTTGCCGTAGATGTTGCGAATGTGAGTTTTTATCGTGTTGACAGCCACATACAAGGCTTCTCCGATTTCCCGGTTCGAAAGACCGGATTCGAGCAGCTCAAGTACCTCGAGCTCTCTTTCGCTTAAGGGTTCAGCCAATGGTTGTTCGGGTTTCTTTCCTTTCTGCTGCTGTGCCTTGGCGCTCCCCTCGAAAGCAGTGAGGAGGTTTCTTACATATTCCGTAGAGACCGGGTATGGTGTTTTTTGCGGCCTTTTCAGATCCTCCTCCAAAGCTGTAGCTAGAAGCAGGGGCAGGGGAGGTCCTTCGGCCAAAAAAGAGCGAATAAAACCCTCTGGTTTTCCCAGAGAGAGAGCCCGCCTGAAGTCTTCCATGGCCAGATCCATTTTACCCTGGTTTTGCAGGGCAATGGCCCTGCACACGAGGATTTCAATAAGCCCGCCTATACGCCCGGACGGCTCCGCGACTTCGAGCAACCGATCGAAAAGGTGCAGGGCCTTATCAATTTCTCCGGTGGCGGTCAACACTCTGGCTAAAGAAACATATTCAAACCGTAAAATTCTGAAAGTCAGATGGCTAAAATCATCGTCTACGCCCTTTCCGGACTCGTTCATCCATCTGGTCGCTTCTTCCAACCTCCCGTCTCTCACCCAGAGTCTGGCCTGGATACCCGATATACGGGGAATCATCTGGCTCATATTGAAATCCTGGGCTAAACGCTTGGCCAGCTCAATCAACTCGATAGCGCCGTCAATGTCGCCTTGAGCTTGTTTAACACGCGACAAAAATGCGTAACCTTCCGGAATCATGGTGGTTTCACCCCATTTTTGAAACAGCTCGATTGATTCTGAGAGGTGCGCGCATGCCGGTTCCAGATCGTTCCACTCGCGTAATACTTCTCCAAGACCCATGTGGGAAAGACCCGCCACCGGTATCTCCGGGCTGTCTTGCCGCCCGGCTATCCGGAGGGCTTCCCGGTACGTGGTCGCGGCCAAACGAAGCTGGCCCTGGGCTTCATAAAGCCGCCCCAGTCTGCTGGCGGATAATATGGATTCGAATAGATCTCCGGCCGATCTGCTCATGGAGAAAGCTTCGGATTGGGCGTTAATGGCCGCGGCTAAGTCGTCTTTTCTTTCATAAATATCGCCCAAGCTTCGGGCGACCACTCCTCTTAAAGCCAGGCTGTCCTCAGGAAGGTACTTAAGGGCCTGCTTAGAAAGCTCAAGGGAGAACGATTCCTCCTCATCAAAACGTAAGGCCAAGGCTCCCCGGAGGGCGGCCACCTGACCGAGCATCTCCCGAACCTGGGGCTTCTCCGTCTCGGTGGCGACCTGTTCGACGTTATCCAGGCCCATTTCAGCGTCTATCAAACGCATTTCCACGTCCGCCAACCGCGTCCGCGCGCCTCGAAGCGAGGCCCAGGCATAATAGAGACTCAGGCGAGGACGGGCTCTTATCATCTCCTCCGGCAAGGCTTCCAGACATTCCAGCAGCAGGTTTACCTCACCATGCATTATTATGGGCTCGCCGGACGATTCCAACAGACGCACTAACTGCTCGTAATCTCCTGAAGCCAGGCCATGCCCCAGGGCTTCGTCATACAGATCGTGGTCCTCATACCATTGGGCCGCTCTTAGGTGTAAGTCAGGAATCCTTTCCGGTCCAAACTGCTCGAGACGGTGCCGGAGCAGATCCACAAAAAGTCGGTGATAGCGGAACCATTTTCTCTTGTTATCCAGGCTGGTAATGAACAGGTTTGCCTGTTCAAGCATCTCCAGCATTTTCTGGCCGTCGGTTCTATCAGTCACGGCGTCACACAATGACCCGGTTACACGGTCAAGAATCGATGTTTCCATCAAAAAGGACTGAATATCCTCCGTCTGTTTCTGGAGTACCTCTTCAAGCAGGTAATCCATAATATTCCGATCGTCTCCCGCAAAAGACTCGATATATGCGGACGGATCTTGCTGTCCCTTCATCGATAGGGCGGCCAATTGGAGCCCGGCTATCCAGCCCTCGGTTCGGGCTTCGAGGGCGGCTATGTCATTTATTGACAAATCGAGGCCCATGAGTTCGTTCAGAAAGTTTCCGGCTTCCTCTTGATTGAATCGTAGATCGCCCGCGCCCACCTCCATCACCTCGCCTCTGCTCCTCAACAGCGCCAGGGGGAGAGAAGGTTCGGTGCGGCCGGCAATGACCAGGTGCATCTGCGGAGGTTGATGGTCGACAAAGAAAGAGATTGATTGATGAATCGCTTCTGAAGTAATTACATGATAATCATCAAGGATTAGGACAAATTTGTCTTCAACCGCGGCCAGGTCGTTGATAAGACTCGTTATAACAGATTCTATAGGGACCGGCTCCGTAGAAACGAGCATGGATAGGGCGGTTTCGCCAAGATAGGACTCGAAAGCTCCGAGCGAATTTATGAGGTAGACCCATAACCGCGTTGGGTCATTATCGTCCTCGTCCAGTGAAAACCAGGCCACGGGCATTTGTTTTTTCCTGAGACTGGCACACCACGCGCTGAGGAGTGTTGTTTTCCCGAAACCGGCTGATGCGGATATGACCGTCAGCTTCCGCTCCATGTTTTCATCGAGCCGGTCGAGTAGACGGGCGCGTTGGACCAGGTCAGGTCTCGGGCGCGGAATCAGCAGCTTCGTCGCTAACAGCGGTTCTTTTCCCGGTCTGTCCTTAGACGAATTTGGATTTGAAGCAGTGATTGACATTTTTTATTTAAAATACCCGCCTGATTAAATAAAGAACTGAGCAGAGTCTTCCTTTTGCAGAAGAAGAATCTAGGCTGATGCACTCCGCTGATATTATTAATTTATCCCCGACGGCAGAGTTAATTAAAGCCAATAGCGGAATGAATATCTTATGGAGATAGCCTCGAACTAGTTATGAGTATTTAAAAATATCACTAATTCGAACAAGTGGCAAGGGTTTTAGCAATGTAATTGGATTTAATATATCCCCGCCTCACATCCGGCGGCGATTGTCTTTCCTAATTCCTCGCATTTATTCAATATTTCCAGATTTGGCTCTCCCACGGCCACGATGGGTTCGTAGATTTTTTTTAAGGGATACCCGAGGCATATCCGTTCGATTTGACGCAGCGCTCCTGTTCCATCATTACCCGCGCTGATAAAGACCACATAGGGCTTTTGAGTAACCCCTTTTTTGCCGCGTGCCCGATAATAGGTCCGGTCAAAGAAATCTTTCACCATTCCGGCCATATAACCAAAATATTCCGGTGAGCCGATGGCCACACCCTGGCAATTTATGAAATCTTCTAAGGTCGTTTCTCCGGCCGGTTTCATTTTTACCCTCACGTTTTCAATGGAATCGGCGCCTCTGGCCACTGCCTCGGCCATTTTTTTGGTATTTCCGGATTGAGAATGGTACAAGACCAAAATCTCCACCTCAATTATGTGCGTTTTGTCTTCAGGCATTGCTTCTCATCTCAGAATTTTTGAATTTTTTGGGTAATGAACTTGGTCCGGATCTTGTGGCTCGATTATATATTCAATCGTTTGGATTAAGTCAAGAGCAGGTCTGTCTCAAAGCAGATACACCTTGACTTTAATGATCAAAGGGCTTAAGAGGCACGATCAATTCCAGGGCCGGGAATAAAAATTAAAGGCCCGTTCGGGACACCTCGTGGGAATGAAGAAATTTTTTCTTGACACAGCCTTATAACTGGCTAATAATATAACAACTTTCTAGAAATTAATTCAATGGATATGATAAAGTAACATAAATTATGAATATATAATCCTGACTATTAATCCTGGAGGGGAAAATGAATAAATCTCAATTGATCGAAGAACTGGCTATGCGGCAGGGATTAAGCCTTAAGGCGGCTGAAACCATGGTCAACACCTTTTTTGAAACAATCGCGGACGGTTTGATCGAAGAAGAGAGGGCCGAGATCAGAGGCTTCGGGTCTTTTAAAACAAAAACATACGGAGGTTATCAGGGCCGGAATCCAAAAAGCGGCCAGCCGATTCAGGTCAAACCCAAGAAGCTGCCATTTTTTAAAGTGGGCAAAGAATTGCGCGAAATGGTGGACTACTCTGAGGATGAGGGTTAAATTATCATATTGACCCTACTGGCTGTTATCTATCGCTAAAGTTTAAATTTTGATCATATTGCTCACCGAGGCTGGAAGACATGGGCCGGAAATTATATCAGCCTCAGGCTGAGTCCAGGTAAAATCGAAACGCAAAAAAACAGAACGCAAAGTATCGCCTTTACTCGCCGGGACCGAGGTTTTTGATGATCCCGGCTTCTTTTTATCAGGAACCAAGTAGAAGACAACAAGGAGATAGAGTTGGAACAGTTTTCACTACTGGTTAAACCTGCCTCCGCAGACTGTAACCTCCGATGCCAGTATTGTTTCTATCTCGATCACGCCGCCCTGTTCCCCGAAAGCAAGGTCCACCGGATGTCCGAGGAGACGCTTTCGGGCTTGATTTCCAGCTACATGTCCACAAATCAGGACCAGTACGCGTTTGGCTGGCAGGGTGGTGAGCCAACACTCATGGGACTGGATTTCTTCCGCCTTGTCACCGCTTTACAGCAAAAATACGGACGAAGCGGCGCGGTCGTATCTAACGGACTCCAAACAAACGCCACCCTCATCCACCATAAATTCGCCCGTCACCTGGCCGATTACAATTTTCTGGTTGGGGTAAGCCTGGATGGGCCGGCTCAACTACATGATTTCTATCGGAAAAAGAGAAACGGAGCCGCCTCCCATCAGGATGTGCTTCAGGGCATAAAACGGTTAGAAGAAAACAGGGTGAACTTTAACATCCTCATCCTGGTGAACGAATTGAATGTCAATAAAGCGGCGGAGGTCTATAACTACCTCTGTGAAAACGGCTGGTTTTATCACCAGTATATCCCCTGCGTTGAGTTTGACCGCGATGGAAAACCTTTGCCCTTCAGCATTACCGGGGAGGCGTGGGGCGATTTCTTATGCGCTCTGTTCGATGAGTGGTACAAATCTGACCTAACCCGTGTTTCGATAAGGCTTTTTGATTCCATCTTAACCTACCTGGTAGAAAACCAGCGTAATATCTGCCACCTGGGGCTTAACTGCTGCCAGTACTTTGTGGTTGAATACAACGGAGATATATTCCCCTGTGATTTCTTCGTTACAGAAAGTTTAAGGCTGGGTAACATTTTGACCCATTCCTGGGAGGAACTTGCCCGCGATGAAACTTACCTCTCTTTCGGTTCCCTCAAAACAGAATGGAACAGAGCCTGCGCAAGCTGCCTGTATCAAGACATCTGCGCCGGGGACTGCCTGAAGCATAGATTGAATCCGGGGAATGACCCGCACACCTTAAGTTGGCTCTGTCCGGGCTGGAAGAAGTTTTACAAGCACTGTCTGCCGTCTTTTCAACAGATCGCTGAAGGCATTAAAAGAGACCGTCAGCGGATCCAGCCGATTCCTCCCTCAGCCATTAAAAATGTGGGCCGGAACGACCCCTGCCCCTGCGGAAGCGGGAAGAAATATAAGAAGTGCTGCTTAAATAAACGATCAGTGTAAGCCTGAAAATCTCTGGCCGGCCGGGAAAACCGGAAAATGTATTCCCCCGGATAAAAAAAATAGACGGAAAGATACAGGTGTGATAATGAACGGCCGAGGTGGTAGGATAACGTCTTTGTTTTTAAAGAAAAGAGTCGATCAAGGTTTCGATTTTTCTTGAATCAAAAGGCCTGTTTACCAAAGGCCCGTCTCCCAAAACCGGTGATTCTTCCTCATAACTGACAGCCTCGCGGTTCCGGTAAAAAACACCCGTTGGAATTTTATCACCCCATTCCTTTGCTTTCTGGATCGCGGCCAGGGGATCGGACGGGTCGTGCTCACTCTCCTCTAGTTTATACACCCGTTCCCTGTACCAGGAAAAGGTATGGACCCGGTCCCAAACCACGCATGGCTGAAGAATATCCAGGAGCGAAAAACCGTCTGTGGAAATGGCTTCCTTCATCAATTCGGCCAGATGGTCTATGTCTCCGGCAAAACCCCGGCCCACGAAAGGGATTTCAAAGGTTACGGCCACGGCCAGGGGATTGAAAGGCGTCAGGAATACTCCCTTTGTCTGGACTCTGGTCACGGTTCCCCGCTCGGCGGTGGGCGAGGCCTGGCCCTTGGTCAAGCCGAAGATTTGATTGTTATGGGTAATCAGGGTGAGGTTGATATTTCTCCTGAGGGCGTGAATAAAATGGTTTCCGCCTTCCCCGTAGGCGTCACCGTCCCCACTGTTGACAATAACCCGCAGATCCGAATTGGCTATCTTTACGGCCGAGGCCAGGGGGAGGGCCCGGCCGTGGAGACCGTTGAAAAAGTTACAATTCAGATAGTGGCAGAGTTTGGCCGCCTGTCCTATTCCTGAAACAATCACGGCCTCATGGGGCCTCACTTCCATGTCGGTCAGGGCCTGCTTAAGAGCAGTTAAAATCGAGTAATTACCGCAACCTGGACACCAACTGATGGTGAAGTCGTGGTCAAATACCGGAGAAGCCATTTTTTTCACATTACCGCTGATATAATTTCCCGGACAATTACATCCGGGTTGAAA
>JAZGHI010000621.1:0-6613 GCA_036480955.1 Candidatus Adiutricales bacterium | reverse complement strand
ATCAACCAAATACTATTTTCCCCTTGACTATTCTTATCATGGATGTCCCGGGAATTCGCCGTAATTCCAGATCAATTCCAGAAAAATTTTTGAAAAAATGTCACCATCTTCCGGCTGAGTCTGGTATTATATCCGGCTAACGTTGATGCGAAAACCGCGTGAGGAGATCAATGGAACACCTTAAACGTCTGCTGCCATATATATACCGTTATAAATTTCCCTTCTGGGGAGGCTTGGCCGGTTTAGTCCTGGCCCGTGTTTTCGAGGCCTTCGTGCCCATATTTTTAAAAAGGGCCATCGACAGTATTACTGCCGGCGAACCCTACCTGGCGGTCCCGGCTCTGGCAATTGTCGGATGTGTAACGGCCCGGTTTTTATCCATTGTGGCCAGCCGCCGCTTGGTGCGCCGGGTAGGTATTATTGTGGCCTACGATCTCAGGAAAAGAATTTACTCCCATTTACAGAAACAGGGTCCGGGTTTTTTTGCCCGGTATGGCACAGGTGACCTCATGGCCCGTGCCGTCAACGATATCCAGTTTGTCCGCATGCTCATCGGGAATACAAGCCGGTCAATGGCCGTTATGCTCTTTTCCGCGGTAATCGGTGTTTTTTTCATGTTCCGGCTCTCACCCTCCCTGGCCCTTCTCATCCTGCCGCCACTGCCGATTATCGCCATAACCGCTTATTTTTATTCCAAGAAGATTTTCGATCAATCCATGACCGTGCAGGAAGGATTTTCCTCCCTCTCCGAATTTACCCAGGAAAACCTGAACGGAATTCGTACTGTTCAGGCTCATGCCCAGGAAGACCGGGAAGTGGAACGGTTCGATAATGTAAACAGAACGTACGCCGGGAATTATCTATCCCTGATAAAGACCAGCGTTTCTATAAGCAGCATATTGCCGATTCTCGGCTCGGCCAGCCAGGTGGTGATCTTGGGTTACGGCGGCAGCCGAGTGCTGTCAGGTGATATAAGTATCGGAACTTTCGCCGCTTTTTTCTGGTACCTGAACATGGTCCTCTGGCCGGTCCGCGACGCGGGCATGATGGTTACCATGGTCCAGAGGGGAGCGTCGGCCGCCCAGCGCCTGTTTGAAATACTGGATTCCGAACCGGAGATACAGGACCATGCCTCAAAGAAGGCGCCACCAAGCCGGCTGACCGGCCAGTTCGAACTCAAGCATTTGAGCTATACCTACCCCTTTGCCGAGAAACAGGCCTTAAAGGACGTTTCATTCAAGGCCGAGGCCGGGGAGATGACCGCCATCCTGGGCCGGATAGGGTCGGGCAAGTCTACCCTGCTCAAATTATTCGCCCGGCTGCTTGATCCTGAACCTGGGAGCCTTTACCTCGATGGTCGGGACATTCATGATTTTCCCCTGGCTCAGGTGAGAAGCCAGGTCGCTTTAGTGCTCCAGGACCCGTTCCTTTTCGCGGAAAGTCTGAAATCCAATCTGTCGTATGACGATCCGGAAAGAAACCTGGATGAAATCTGGCTGGCGGCCGAGGCCGCGGACCTGTCCGACACGATCATGACTTTCCCGGACAGGATGGAAACGCTGGTGGGTGAACGCGGAGTGACCCTTTCCGGCGGGCAGAAGCAACGGTCGACCCTGGCCCGGGGCCTGATCCGAGAAACGCCGATCTTAATTCTCGATGACTGTTTCTCCAGCATCGACACGGAGACCGAAGAGGTAATTCTCAGGCGATTAAAAAGAATACGTCAGGGTTTTTCGACCATACTCGTTTCGCATCGGGTATCAACCGTCAGGCACGCCGATCGCATTGTAGTGCTGGACGAAGGACGGGTGGCGGAGATGGGGACCCATGAGGAACTGCTCAGCCACGGCGGATCATACGCCCATATCGAGGCGGTTCAGAACCGGCGATATGAGTTAATCCAGACCATAGAAGAAAGCGCGCTCCGGGGGGACGGTTAAGAATGGCCGAACAGACGGAAACCATCCGGAATAAAACACGTTCGGGAGTAAGGCCGGCCGGGCAGGAAGACGTCATGAAGCGGGAACCCAGGGATTATTCCGTCTTTGACGCTGAATTGTCCGGACAGGTATTCAATATGCGCCTGCTCATGAGGCTCCTTGGCCGGCTCAAGCCCTACCGGTTAACCGTCCTTTCGGGCCTGGGCCTCATTCTCCTGGCCGCCTCTCTGGCCGTACTCAATCCGGTGGTAATATCCCTGGTGGCCATCGACGATATTCTGCTTAAACGGACCGATAACCTGATGCCGGATTTCGGCATGAGGGCCGCCACTCATTGGGTGGAAAACGTGTTTCATCTCCAGCCCCTTCTGGCGGCCTGCCTGCTGTATATGGTCCTGATAATTGGAGTTACTATCTTGAGCTACATGGCCCGGTTGTTTATCGCTCAATCGGCGCTGAGCGCCCTGCGGGACTTGAGAAAAGAGCTGTTCACCCATCTCGAGCACCGCCCCTCCTCTTTTTACGACCGGGTGGCTGTCGGGCGGGTCATGACCCGCGTCACCAACGACATCGAGGTTCTGTTCGAGCTTCTGGCCGGATTCGGCATGCTGATTGCCGAGTTCGTGCCTTTTTTTGTGGCCCTGGGCATAATGATTTACATAACCGTTAAACTGACCGGCATGCTGATGCTGGCCCTCCCCATATTGGCCATCGTCACTTACTTTTTTCGGCAGGCTACCAGGCGGATTTACCGGGGAATAAGGTCCAGCCTGTCCTCACTCAACCAGAACCTGCAGGAAAACCTTCTGGGCATTCAAGTGGTTCAGTTGAACGGACGGGAAGAGCTGAATCTGCACAAATACACGGAGATTAATCGGGAAAACCGGCGGTACGAAAATATGGCCATCGAGGTAGAGACTGTCTACGGAGCTTTCAACGACAGTCTGGCCTCCGTGGCCGTAGCGGCCATTGTCTGGTTTGGCGGCGGCGAGGTCATCCAGGGGACCATGACCCTGGGCAGCTTTGTGCTCTTTTCCCAATTTGTCGAGATGCTGTTTCGTCCCATTGTCCGGCTGGGCGAGCAGTACAATATCCTGTTTCGCGCCATGGCCAGCGGTGAGCGGATTTTCCAGGCCCTGGACTGGGATGAGGCTGTTCACGAACCTCTGGAACCGGTGAAGCCGCCTGACCGGCTGGAAGGGCGGGTGGAGTTCAGAGGATTGACCTTCGGGTACGAGCCGGGCGTGCCCGTCTTAAAGGACGTCTCGTTTACAATTGAACCGGGAGAAAAACTGGCCATTGTAGGTCCCACCGGCGCCGGGAAAAGCACCATTATCCGGCTCCTGGGCCGGTTTTACGACTTCAACCGGGACCAGATTTTTTTAGACGGCCTGGATTTGAACGATCTGAAAACCCAGGACGTGAGGAAAAGAATCGGGATAGTCCTCCAGGATTTTCACGTCTTTTCCGGTTCAGTGCGCGATAACATCAGCCTGGGCAATCCGGACGTCACCCCGGAACGGACCGAAGAAGCGGCCCGTTTAGTGAATGCCGATTCTTTTATCCGTGACCTGCCCCAGGGCTACGACACACCTCTGATCGAACGGGGCCAGAACCTGTCCCAGGGCCAGCGCCAGCTCCTGGCTTTTGCCAGGGTACTGGCCGCTGATCCTGAAATATTGATCCTGGATGAAGCCACGGCCAGTATCGACACTGAGACCGAGCTGGTGATTCAAGAAGCCCTGCGGACAGTCACCGCCGGCCGGACCTCGATTTTGATCGCCCACCGGCTGCAGACCATTGAAGAGGCCGATAGAATTCTGGTGCTTCAGGATGGGCGGGTCCGGGAGTTGGGCACCCATGAGGAATTGATCGAGAAGGGCGGAATTTACTACACCCTGCATGCTCTGCAGTTTCAAACGGATGAAGACGCGGCCTAGGCTTCTCAAGATTTTTATATGGCCAGAGGATGGTGTACCTTCTTCATTCTCACACAAACAAGCGGGTTGCGCACTATGCGCCGGAAAACGGTTCGCAAAATAAAATACCTTGTTCGGTGCGCAGTACACCCCATGCTTGTTACTATTGGGGAGGCCCAGATAGATTTTTGTCCGGGGAATATAGTCGGTGTCTGTGTTTAAAGGGTGCGGTCGATGAGACCGCCTTTGGATTCGATAAGATCGAGGTCCTGGGTTTCGGCCAGGCCGCGCAGACCGACCTGAGTTGGTTCCGATAGAGAATCCGCTTGATTGGAAGCGGCCAGACTTTCTCCTATACGCCGCAGAGCCTTGATGGCCTGAGAAAGCTCGACTGATTTTAAGTTGGCCGGGGGAGGCGTCCGAATCTTATCCGTATTGGCGGAGCGGTCAATCAGGCCCGGCCCTTTTCGCGCCCGTTCCCGGATCAGCCGGCCGATGATCCTGGTTGTCTCCATCCTGGCCCTGATTTGCGCGTTTTCCATTCTGCTTATAATCCTCAGATTTTCAAGAATGGAGGCCACTTCTGTGATGCCCATCTTTTACTTAAGCTTTTTCTCATCTTTTAGTTAACCAATTGTAAGAAATAACTCTAGATTTGGCAAGAAAAAAAAGCAAGAAAAAAATTGTTTATTTTACCGGCAGCACTGCATTATGATAAGGCTCTAAAGAGAGACCACGTAACCGGCCGTGATGAAAATCCGGCCAGGTTCAGGTAAAAACTTAAATCCAAATTCAAGGGAGGGTTACAAGACAATGTCCTATGAAGAGATTATTTATTCGGTTGAAGACGGAAACATAGCGGTCATAACCTTAAACAGACCGGAAGCCATGAACGCGCTGACTCACCAGACGCACGCTGAATTAGGGCAGGCCATCAGTGAAGCCAACTTCGATGACAACATCAGGGTTATCATTATCACCGGAACGGGCCGGGGATTTTGCGCCGGCGACGACGTCAAAACCATTTTTCTGGGTGGAGAGGAAGGCGAGGGGACCTCAGGGATTGATGCTGCTCAAAGGTACAGAGAAACGCAGTTCGGGTACCTTCAGGGCCAGAAAATGACCGGAGGGGGGGAACTGCTTCTGTCCATAAACAAACCCACCATAGCTGCGGTAAACGGGGCCGCTGTCGGGTACGGATGCGATCTGGCTCTCATGTGCGACATGAGAGTGGCCTCGGAAAAGGCCCGGTTCGGGGAGGTGTTTCTCAGAGTCGGACTTATGCCGGACGAGGGTCAATTGATACTCCCCAGGCTGGTCGGGCTGGCCAAAGCCTATGAACTGATGCTGACGGCGGATATAGTTGACGCCGAGGAAGCTGAAAAGATCGGGCTGGTCAACAGGGTCGTGCCCCACGAGGAATTGATGCCGGCGGCTTTGGAGCTGGCCCGGAAAATCACCAACAAGCCGCCCCTGTCCGTTAAACTGGCCAAGGAAGGCATTCGCCGGGGTCTGAATATGCCGATTGAGGAGTGGAAAGAATGGTACTCCATGGCCATGAGCTACTGCTTCAGTAGCGAGGATCACCGCGAAGGGGCCATGGCTTTTGTTGAAAAAAGAGAACCCGTTTTCAAGGGCAGGTAATGGAATAATAATTTGCCCAGTATAATTAGATGGCGGTGTGCGATTGAACGAATTCAAAGATAAAACGGCCGTCATAACAGGCGCGGCCAGCGGCATAGGACGAGGCCTCGCCGAACGCAGCGTTGAGGAAGGAATGCGGGTGGTCATTGCCGACGTGGAGGAGGCATTGCTGGCGGAGGTCGAAGAGGACCTGAAAGCAAAGGGCGGGGAGGTACTGGCCGTAAGGACTGATGTGGCCAAAGCCGAGGACATGGACCTTTTGACCTAAAAGACCATGGACACTTACGGGGGCGTCCATCTGCTCTGCAACAACGCCGGTGTAGCCGTGGGCAGGCTGATGTGGGAATGCACTCTGGCCGACTGGGAATGGATTCTTGGGGTGAACCTGTGGGGTGTAATTCACGGCATACGTAATTTTGTGCCGATAATGCTCGAGCAGAACACCGAAGCTCACGTGGTCAATACCGCCTCAATCGAGGGACTCTGGGCACGTCACCGGAACGGTCCGTATCAGGTGACCAAGCACGCCGTAGTGGCCCTGTCCGAAGTCCTCAAACTCGATCTTGATTTCATGGAAACAAAGGTCGGTGTTTCGGTTCTTTGTCCGGGCGCGGTCAATACTCAAATCATCGATTCGGGCCGGAACCGGCCGGCGGAACTTCAGAATCCTCCCGAGGAGATCCTGGAGCTCACCCCTGAAATGCAAAAACGGATCGAGTTTATACGCCATACGTTCGCGAACGGTATGTCACCGGCGGAATGCGCCGATCATGTTTTTAAGGCTGTGCGGGATGAAAAATTCTATATAATCACCCATCCGGAGTTAAAAGACCGGGTTAAGAAGCGGGTAGACGGCATTATAAATGAACGAAATCCGGTCCCGGAATTTACCATATCAACCATGCCGGCCCTGGAATCCATGGAGGAGCGGTCTTAGAAGTAATGCAACCTCGGGAATTAGTATAAATTTGTAATGGATAAATTTTTCACTTCAGGGCATAGTAATGCCGCTAAGCCCTTAAAAAGTCCCGGTAATTTTCCGCAGGCCGGTGAGTTCGATTTGCCTGGTTTTTTCTTCAGCAACCGTTTTTACACTTCGTGTGACGGAGC
>JAZGHI010000620.1:0-4607 GCA_036480955.1 Candidatus Adiutricales bacterium | reverse complement strand
TACCTAGTGCCTGTCCGGAAATGGTTATTTTCCCCAATCTCTTTGTTGGACGAAAAAAATTACGGACATTTATTTCCCTTCGGCAAAAAATTACCATCGGAATATCAAATATATGCCTGCGGCAATTTTTTTCGTCCGCCTCGATCTTGAAAAAAATTCCTCATTTCTGGACAGACACTACCTAAGTGTATTTAACTCATTTGTTAAATTCATCCCGCCAGGTACCCGCAAGCGTTTCTATATTTGCCCTGCGGTCCCAAATCTGATAAGTTGATCCCCGCGCAAAAATAAAGGCTGTTATCGGACAGCCAGGGAGTAATGAATGGTTAATGATCCTGCCCTGATTGTGACCAGAGACGGGCCTACATGCACTATGGTCATAAATAATCCGGCCAAGCGCAACGCCCTGACGTCTGAATGTTACCTGGAAATGGCCGGGGCCTTTGAAGAGCTTTCCAAGGAAGAAAATGTCAACGTAGTCGTGATCCGGGGGGCCGGCGACGCGGCCTTTTCCGCGGGAGCCGATATAATGGGTATGCCCACCCGGAACGGCCCCAAAGTGGAGAGACCGCGAGGAGACGTTGGGATGGCCCTGGGGGCAATCAGGCGTCATCCATTTCCAGTAATAGCCATGCTTAATGGGTATACGCTGGGGGCCGGCTGCATCCTGGCCATGACCTGTGATATTCGGATCGCGGGTGAAAGCGTTCAGATGGGGATACCCACCTCCAGGATGGGACTCGTTTCCAACCACGAGTCGCTGATGCGGTTTGTGTCAGTGCTGGGTTACGCTACCACCCTTGAAATCTTCTTGACCGGACGTTTCTACAAGGCCCAGGAATGCCTGGAAATGGGCCTGGTCAATCACCTGGTCGAAACAGATCAACTCGAGTCATATACTTATGAAATGGCCGGGGAACTGGCCGCCAACGCTCCCCTGGCCATGAAATACACAAAATCCATATTAAACCGGATTGTAGATCAACCGGAATTGAAAGACGAAGACCTGGAACGATTCCGGGAGATGGCCGTCGCGGCTCTAAAAAGTGACGACCACGAAGAGGCCAAACTTGCCTTCCGGGAGAGACGAAAACCGATTTTTAAAGGCCGTTAAAATATTCTGATTCAGGAGAGATAAATAATGTCCGGACCGCTTGAAGGAGTAAAAGTACTAAGTTTCTGCAGGGCCCTGGCCGGGCCGTTCGCCACTATGATCCTGGCTGATCTAGGGGCCGAAGTGATCAAGATCGAACAGCCAAAGACAGGTGACTCAACACGTTTCAGTTTTCCCCAGATTAATGGGATCAGCACCTACTTTTTGAGCGTCAACAGGGGAAAGAGGAGTATCACCCTGGATCTTAAAAGCGAACGTGCCAAAGAGATCGTTTTCAGCCTGGTCAAGGAAGTGGATATCCTGGTGGAAAACTTCAGGCCCGGGGTAATGGAGCGCCTAGGATTCGATTACGATACCATCCGCGGGCAGAACCCGAAAATTGTCTACGCTTCCATCTCGGGATTCGGCCAGACCGGGCCGTATTCACACCGTCCGGCCTACGATATGCTGGTCCAGGCCATGGGTGGTACGGTCAGCATCACCGGTCTTACCGATCCGGAGGCGCCGGCTGTTCGTGTGGGTTACTCTATCGGCGATATGGGGGCCGGGCTTTTTGGCGTCATGGGCATCCAGGCCGCCCTTTACCAAGCGGAAAAGACCGGGCAGGGGCAATGGGTGGACGTGGCCATGCTAGACAGCCAGGTGGCCCTCTGTGAGAACGCCATTGTCCGGTACTGCGCCACGGGTGAAATTCCGGCGCCGACCGGGTCACGCCACCCTTTGAGCACTCCCTTCCAGGTCTTTCGGACCAAAGACAGTTCCCTGGTGCTAATCGCCACCTCCGATCAGATGTGGGAGGCCTTCTGCCAGGCGGCTGATAAGGAGGGGTGGATCAAGGACGAACGCTATGGCACCCGGCAGGGCCGGCTTCAGAATTACAGCGAGTTCGAAAAAGAGATGAACGAATTGATGGTGACCAAGACCACGGATGAGTGGGGACAGCTTTTCGACGACCACGAAGTCATGTGGGGGCCGGTGAACAACATAGAGCAGGTGGTCAACGATCCTCACCTTAACGCCCGCGAGATGATCGTAGAGGTCGAGCATCCCCAGGCCGGCAAGCATCGCATCGTGTCCTCACCCATGAAATTCTCCCGCACCCCGGTCAAGATTGAGAGAGCCGGCCCCGAACTGGGTTCCGACACCGACGACGTGCTGTCCAATCTGCTCGGTCTTTCCGAGGAAGAGATTGAAGATCTGAAAAAAGAAGGGGTGGTTTAAAAGCGGGAAGGGTACTTTTGAAATTAAAATTATCAGCCTTAACCAAAACTTCAATTATTAAATGAAAGTATTTGATTTGTAGGCTGTTTTTGCATGACATTTATTACGTGCTTGACGGTCTGAGCGGAAAGCGGGCTAGCTTGATTACTCTGCTATCTAACTCACAATTGGTACTAAAAAAATTTTATGGTCGTTTTTTTGTTCAAATACCTTCATTTTTATGAAACATTTTATCTTAACCTTCCGATGGACCGCTAGAACTACTGGAAAAACTTTCCCTTGGTAGGCATCGCCAATACTTTGTGTATCATCTGGACCGTCAGATAGATCGATAACAACTCCAGTAGCATGAACCCTGCCGCATAGATCACAGAAGACACTAATGCTATACATGGGCATTTCGTGCGCTCCTTCTTAAAGTTTATCGGATGGAAGATTTGATGCAACTTACCTTCATTATTTTCTGACCCATCATTTTGAAATCGCTGAAAGGTCTGTTTTCGCGAACCGGGCGGTCAAGCCTGGATTCGGCCGATTTTTTTGTCTTCGTGAAATTGACACTTCAGGATTTTACGGCTACCATGAGAGCGCTTTTCGATTAATATTAAGAAAATAAGAAAACCAGAAAAAAAGCAGCGTATCTGAAGCAAGACATATCTGAAAGGAGCTACCTAATGACCTGGCAACCAGAAGTAGATGAAATTAAACAGCGAAAGAAACTGGCTGAAAATATGGGCGGCCCGGAGGGTATTGCCCGGCAGCGAAAAAGAGGCAAGCTCACTGTACGCGAGAGAGTGGACTTATTGGCCGATCCAGGTTCGTTTCGTGAATGGGGGGTTCTGGGCGGCAGGGGTATCTATGAGGATGATAAGCTGACGGGATTTACTCCCAAGGCTTCGGTCCAGGGAATGCTCAAACTAAACGGCCGGAAGGTCATCGTTACCGCCGGTGATTTCACGGTGCGCGGCGGATCGGGCGGCGGCGCCGCCGGAGGACTCGGGGATGAACCCGCTCCGCATAATCGGGCCGTGGAATGGCGTTTGCCTTACATTCGCCTGCTGGATTCGGTTGGAGGGAGCGTGAGAAGCTTCGAGCAGATGGGCCGCACCTATCTGCCTGACGGCAACATCTGGTCCACAGTCGAGATACAGCTCCTTAGTATGGTGCCGGTAGTATCGGCGGTATTGGGTTCCGTGGCCGGGCTTCCGGCCGTGCAGGCCTGTATGGCCCATTTTAGTATCATGGTCAAGGGAATGAGCCAGCTTTTCCCCGGCGGTCCCCCGGTGGTAAAAGCGGCTCTCGGGTATGACATCACCAAAGAGGAACTTGGCGGTGAGCAGATACATGTTTATAAAAGCGGTGTGGTGGATAATCTGGCTGAAAGCGAAGAGCATGCCTTCGAGATGATCAGGCGGTTTCTCAGCTATCTGCCGAATAATGTGTGGGAGATGCCGCCGCGTGCAGAACTATCGGATGATCCCGAGCGTCGGGAAGAAAGCCTGCTTTCGGTCATACCCAGATCGAGCCGCCGGCCTTACGACGCCCGCCAGATTCTAAAAAGCGTTCTGGATCGGGATTCCTTTTTCGAGATCGCGCCGTTTTACGGCAAGGCGCGTGTTACGGGTCTGGGCCGGGTCAACGGATATCCGGTCGGAGCGATGATTAACAATCCCATGCATCAGGGTGGAGCCACGGACGCCGCGGCCGGTGATAAAGTTATCCGCCTGATTCAACTCTGTGAACTCTTCCACCTGCCCCTGGTGTCTTTCGCCGATGAACCGGGTTTTATGGTAGGGCTCCAGTCCGAGAAGCAGGGTATAGAAAGGGCCGGGGCACGGCTGGTGGCTACTGTTTGCCGAAGCCGGATGCCCTGGATCAGTTTTGTCATGCGCCAGCTTTACGGCGTGGCCGGACAGTGCCAGCACAGGCCGACCGGCATGTACCGCCGGTACGCCTGGCCGTCGGCCAACTGGGGATCGATGCATATCGAGGGCGGGGCCATGGCCGCATACCGCCGGGAGATCGAATCATCAAAGGATCCGGAGGCCAAAATAAAAGAAGTTGAACAGAAGCTGAAGGCCCTGACCTCACCTTTCCGAACAGCCGAAGCCTCGGGTACAGATATTATAGATCCCCGCGACTCGCGGATTTTCCTGGGTGAATTCGTCGAGGAAGCCCAAAGCATCTTGAAGAGTCAGCTTGGGCCCCCGGCCGCCCCGTACATGCCCTAGAACCGGGACCAGGCTATACAACCGGGAAACCGGCCTTAATA
>JAZGHI010000619.1:0-2730 GCA_036480955.1 Candidatus Adiutricales bacterium | reverse complement strand
CATCTTTCTCGTAATTTACAGACATGGCCTTCTCCTTTTTTTCATGAGTTTTGAAATTATCAGTGAATCAAATTTTTACAACAAACATATTCCCCATTGCTTCGAGTCCTTGGTGAGGTGTTTATTTTTTGGTAATTAAATTTAAGAGAATTCTATCAGAGGCAATCCATAACAGTCAAACAGAGTATTGCTTTTTATGGGGGTGAAAATGAAATTTTCTATTCTGGATATTTTACCGTCTAAACTAAACCACTCGGTTGACTTGAACGTTTATAATTGCCAGAATACCGTCTGTCTAAGGATGAGCGGAAAAATCGAAATAATAGGCCTGGAACTGGAAATACCGGATGACGCTGATATACCGTTATTGACGAAACTAAAACCAGCGCGCTTAAATTGTATGAATTTTTAAGGAGGTTCAAAAGTGCCATACGGATACAATGGAAAAATCCTGCACGTCGATTTGTCCAACGCGAGTTGGGAGGTGGAAGAACCAGGGGAGAACTGGTATCGCACCTACATGGGGGGCTCTGCCTTTGTCTCCTACTATCTCCTGAAGAATCTTAAGCCGGGGATCGATCCGCTTTCACCGGATAACGTCCTCATTTTCGCCGCGAGTGCCGTTATTGGCGCGCCTATCTCAGGATTTAACCGCTATACGGTCGGAGCCAAGTCTCCGTTGAGCCACGCCTTCGGCGAAACCGAGGCCGGCGGGTACTGGGCCCCGGAACTCAAGTTCGCTGGATTTGACGCCGTGGTGATTTACGGCCGGGCCGCCAGCCCCGTTTACATCTGGATACATGACGGCGAGGTAGAGATCAGGGAGGCGGCCAACGTTTGGGGTCTGAATAACTGGGAGACTCTTAAACAGCTTCAGGAGGAGTTGAACGATAAACGCGTACGCGCGGCCTCCATCGGTCCGGCGGGTGAGAACCTGGTTCCCTTTGCCTGTGTCCAGAATGACATGGAGCACTTTAACGGACGCACCGGCATGGGCGCGGTCATGGGCTCGAAAAATCTTAAGGCCATTGCCGTGCGCGGGACACAAAAAATTGAAACTGCCGACCCGCAGAAAGTCAGGGAGATCGCCAGGTGGCACAACGAGCGCATAAAGACTCATCCACCGAATATCGGCCTGACCAGCTTCGGCACATCGACTCTTTTGAAAGGTATAAATGATAACGGTTTTTTACCCACGCGAAATTTTAAAGAAGGGGTATTTGAAGGGGCCGATAATCTGGCCGCCGCCAATTATCATGAGACTATTTTCCATTCAGGCGGCACGTGCTGGGCATGTTCGGTTCGCTGTAAGCGGCGAGTGGAATTGGATGATCCCGCTTATCCCCTGGACAAGCGGTTTGGGGGGCCGGAATACGAGGCCCTGGCCGCTCTCGGTTCCATGCTCGGTATTGACAACCTCCCGGCCGTGGCCAGGGGGAATCAACTGTGTAATCTCCTGGGGCTGGACGTCATATCCACCGGGGCCGTAATCGCCTTTGCCATGGAATGTTTTGAAAATGGAATTCTGACTGAAAAAGATACCGGCGGCCGGCCGATCAGGTTCGGGGACGCGGAGGCCATGCTCTGGCTCATCGAAGAGATAGCTCTTCGGAGCGGACTTGGAGAAGTCTTGTCCCTTGGTGTAAAGAAGGCCGCCGAGCGGATCGGCCGCGGCGCTGAAAAGTATGCCTTTCACATAAAGGGTCAGGAATTGGCCTTCCACGATGGCCGTGGAAAAACGGGCGTGGCCCTGGGATTTGCCCTGTCTCCAACCGGCGCGGACCATATCGAGACGCCCCACGACGTGGCCTTTGTGGGCGACGGGGTCAGCAAACTGTTTCCCCTGGGCCTTTTCGAACCGGTGGAACCCCTCAAAACCGACAGAGCCAAGGTCCGCTTCTTTTTTCTGGGACAGAAAGCCTGGGGCATAAACAACTGCCTGGGGCTGTGCAATTTTACATCGGTTCCCATTCACGCCATGACGTTTCCCCGCCTGGTGGAGGCGGTGACGGCCATCACCGGGTGGGAGACCAGTTTGTATGAACTCATCAAGGTTTCCGAACGTTCTAACGTGATGGCTCGGGTTTTCAACAACAGGGAGGGTTTTACCCCGAAAGACGACAGGCTGATCCGCCGCTGGTATGAAGAAATGCCAGCCGGTCCCTTAAAGGGCCAGTGTTTAACCAGGGAAGAGGTGGAAAACGCCATCGCGCTTTACTACGAAATGTCCGGCTGGGATAACGATGGAAGGCCGACAAACGGTAAACTGACGGAACTTAACCTGGAGTGGCTGATCGGTGAAGCATGATCACGGTTGAAGTCCAGTTGTTTGGCGCGCTTCAAAAAAACCGTTTTAAAAAGGCGGACGTAGTTTTAGCCGATAACGCCACTATCGAGCAAGCGTTGAGTAAACTGGAAATCTCACGTGACGAGGTGGGCATTCTGGTAGTCAACCGGAAAGACGCCACGTTTGATCAGGAATTAGCGGACGGGGACCGGGTCACCATTATTCCATTTATCAGTGGGGGCTGAAGGGCTTTTCGTTTACCGGGAGGCCCTTATGAATACAGCTTTTTACTACTGACTCGCCGGCCTGTTTTTCTCAGGCCCTTTTTTTTATTTCCGCGTATTTTACCAGAGCGGACATGGCCCTGGCGCAATCAGACGGATTATCGAACATGGGAATCCCGGCTCTTTTCAAGACGTCGAGGGTATTGTCAGACACAAACC
>JAZGHI010000618.1:0-3082 GCA_036480955.1 Candidatus Adiutricales bacterium | reverse complement strand
GCCTTCTCAGGTAGCCGTATATCCCCTCCCCCGCTCTTTTCTGAAGGGCTTCGATGACTGGAGCCGGGGCATCAAAGTCCATGTCGGCCACCCACATGGGAAGCACGTCCTTGCTTCCAAAGAGCTGTTCAACGCTGTCCCATTTGGCCGAATTCGAATTTTTTCGGTCGATAATCTTGTCAAAATCGTATTTCATATCTTTTTTACCCGTTTTCATTTTCATTAAGCTTGGCCTGAATCTACCAGAGAAACAAAGAAACAGTCAAACAATCAACCACTATGACAACCTGTTCACTTAAAAAAACCCTTAGCGCCTCCGGCCTTAGGTTATCAGTGTTCGACCTACTCCAAACCAAGAATCTAAATGGTAAAAGGAAGTCAAGATCATGGCCTGCTTTTTCGATATAGCCGATATAAGGGTGTTTAGACTGGACCTTTGACAACTAGGTAGTATCGTGCATAAATGGTGTACAGTAGGGGCACGGCGCGCCGTGCCCCTGCTTGGAGGCTCTTCTTTTGAACCAGGTTTTCAGGGCATGCAATTTTTGGGGAAAGTCCTCTATACTATAACCGTGCTCAACGAGTGAACACCGGCATGGCCGATCTTCTGCTAACAAACGGCAACGTGATGACCATGGACCCGAGCCGCTTAAGGGCGGGGTCAGTGGCCATCAGGTCCAACCGAATACTAGCCGCGGGCGAAGCGGACGAGCTGGCGATTTTTAAAACCAGTCACACACAAGTTATTGATCTGGCAGGCAAAACCGTACTTCCCGGTTTCATAGACGCACACCTTCATTTCCGCGCGTTGGCCGAGAAGCTGGTTACGCTGGATTTAAGTCCCAACGCGGGCATCAGATCCATCTCCGATATCAAGGAGAAAATTCAGGCTCATTCACAGAATTTTCCTAAAGGCGAATGGATCAGGGCCGGCGGCTATAACGAGATCTACCTCGCGGAAGAGCGTGATCCCACCAGATTCGATCTCGACCAGGCCTGTTCCACCCACCCGGTCAAGTTGACCCACCGCTCCGGCCACGCGCACGTCTTGAACAGTCTGGGCCTGAAACTGGTGGGCATAACAAATGAAACTCCTGAACCGGTCGGCGGTATTATCGAGCGCGACCTCGAAACCGGGCTTCCCACCGGCCTGCTTCACCAAATGGGTGATTTTCTGGCCTCTCGCGTTCCTCCTTTAAATAAAAAAGAGTTGGAGGAAGGGGTACGCCGGGCCAGCCTCGAACTGATTTCAAATGGGATAACCTCCTTTCATGACGCGTCGTCCCGCAATAACCTCGATCGGCTGAGACAGTTCGATAAATGGATCACCGGAAATGAACTCTTCTGCCGGGTCAACATGATGCTCGGCCTGGAAGGCTTCGAGGAATACCAAAAAAATGGGTTACCCTTTTTAAAAGCTGGAAACAGATTAAAAATCGGTGGCGTCAAGATCGTTCTGGACGAGACCACCGGACGGCTCAACCCCTCGCGGGAAGAATTGAATGAGATTGTATGGTCGATCCACAGCGCGCGAAAACAAGCGGTTATCCACGCCATCGAGGCACCGGCCATCGAGGCGGCTTGCGCGGCCATTGAAAACGCTCTTAAGAAACTACCCCGGCCAGACCACCGGCACCGGGTCGAACATTGTTCTGTCTGCCCCCGCGGCCTGGCCGAACGCCTGGCCTCAATCGGGGTGATAGTGGCTACCAATCCGGCCTTTATCTATTTCAGTGGTGACCGGTATCTTCGAACTGTTGAAAAAGCTCAACTACCCGATTTATATCCTATTTCCACACTCCAGAAAGCAAAGGTCCGAGTAGCGGCCGGGTCGGACGCTCCCATATCGGGGATTAGTCCCCTGACTGGGATATACGCCGCCGCTGCCAGAATGGCTGACAATGGAAAGCTCGTTAATCCGGGTGAAAAAATCGCCGTCCCCGAGGCTATACGAATGTATACTTATTACGCGGCCTTAAGCGCCTTCGAAGAAACACATACGGGTTCGATCACTTTAGGAAAGCTGGCCGACCTTGTTGTTTTAAGCCATGACCCAACTAGTATTCCAGTCGAGGAGATTAAGGACATCCACGTGGAGATGACCATTTGGGATGGTAAAATAGTCTGGAGCCGATAAAAATGGTACACTAAAAAAAAGAATCATCTCCAAAAGAGTTGATGATTTTGAAAGGATTCAAGGGGTCAAGGGTCCAAGCGTTTGTTCTCCAACTAAATTGGAGAAGAACCAAAAAATAATATTTGACCTGATGGTCCAAATATGAATAACAGCAAAAAAAATTGCTTAATTTTCGATCTTTTCATTATAATTGGTGTCTAATAAAGTACATAGCAAGTTTCAGGACGAGAAGGATCTAGTTTCTCGCCTGAAACAGGGTCAAGAAGCCGCTTATCGGATCCTTATTCGGAGTTACCAGGGTCAGCTATTCAGCATCGCTTATGGGATTACCATGGATAGGGAAGAAAGCTTGGACATCGTTCAGGAGGTTTTTTTAAAAGTCCATCAAAATATCAAAAACTTCCGGGGAGATTCAGGACTCTCCACCTGGCTTCACAGAATAACCGTGAACCAGAGCCTGAACTTACAAAGGAAATGGAAGCGGAGATTGAAGTGGCGGCATCAACCTTTGGAAAAAGAAGAAGGCGGGGATTATCCGGAATTGGGAGACAACCAGGAAAATCCGGAAACCCTCTATCATAAGGGGGAGTTGGAAAAAGCGCTTCAGGAAGGGTTGAACGAATTACCGGAGACATCACGGACCGTATTTGTTCTCCGCGAAATAGAAGGCCTCTCCTACGATGAGATCGCCGAGGTTTTAAACATTAAAAAGGGTACGGTTAAATCCCGGCTCTTTCTCGCCCGGCAAAAGCTTAAAGAACGGCTTTCGGAATATTTAAATGAAACGGAAGAAAAGCCATGACACAAGACAATATAAAGTGTGACCAGAACCTGGTGGACCTGCTTTATGACCAGGAACTAGATGAACGTGAAGAGGTCCGGTTAAAGGAACATCTCGAAACCTGTCCGCCATGCCGGCAGGCGCTGAAAGAGAATCAAGCCCTT
>JAZGHI010000617.1:0-2169 GCA_036480955.1 Candidatus Adiutricales bacterium | reverse complement strand
AAATAAATTGTTTAAGGCAATCCCTACTTGGCAAAAAAACTCATTTAGGTTATTAACGGAGGGGCTGTTTGTCCATTGTAGAAAAGCATAGTCAAAGGAGCTGAATCCAGATGCGAGTACTTTATTTCGACATAGACACCCTCCGTCCGGATCATCTTTCCTGCTACGGTTACGAGCGGGAGACCAGTCCGAATATTGATCGAATCTGCCGTGAGGCGGTGCGCTTTGATAATTGCTACGTGTCAGACGCGCCATGTTTGCCGTCGAGGGCCGCGTCCTGGATGGGTCGCTTCGGTATCCACACCGGCGTGGTCAACCACGGCGGTGCGCGGGCCGACCCCTTCCCGGAGGGAGCCGACAGGTTTTTCTTCCAGCGCGGAGCACGTATGGGGCTGGCCATGGTGTTGCGGGTGGCCGGGTTGCACACGGTCAGTTTTTCGCCTTTTGCCGAACGGCATGCGGCCTGGTGGTTTTACGCCGGTTTTAGGGAGATGCATAATACGGGCAAGATAGGATCGGAAAGGGCGGACGAAATTGTTCCCCCGGCCTTAGACTGGCTTGACAAGAGGGGGCATGAGGACAACTGGTTCCTGCACGTAAACGTCTGGGACCCGCACACCACCTTTCGGACGCCAATGGAGTATGGGGAGCCGTTTGAAAATGAAGACCCTCCCGCCTTCCCGCCGGAGGAATTGATACGGCATCACTATAACAGTTACGGACCGCATTCGGCCCAGGAGACGGCCGGGTATACGGATGATGAAAAAGAGGCGTTTCCCCGGGATATTTCCCGGATCAAGAATCGTAAGGATTTTACCAAATGGATAAATGGCTACGACACCGGGATTCGTTACGCCGATGAATGGTTCGGAAAACTTCTTTCGAAGCTCGAGGAAAAAGGTGTTTTAAAAGATACTGTTATCGTCATCACCAGCGACCACGGTGAAAACCACGGTGAATTGGGTGTATACGGCGATCACCACACGGCCGATCATATAACCTGCCGTGTACCCTATATCCTGCGTATTCCGGGCCTGATCGACAACGGTCGGGTAGATAAGGGTCTGCACTACCAGGCTGACCTTTCGGCCACCCTGCTCGAACTTCTGGGCGCCAGGGTTCCATCTCTATGGGACGGTAAAAGTTTCGCCGAAACCTTCAAACAAGGCCGGGAAGAGGGTCGAGAGGAACTGGTGATTTCAAATAACGCCTGGTCCTGTCAGCGAGGCGTTGTCTGGGATAACTGGCTGGCCATCCGTACCTATCACACCGGTTTCAAGGCCTTTCCCGAGTACATGCTGTTCGATCTGAAAACCGATCCCCACGAGACAACCAACCTGGCCCGCGCCAACCCTGATATCGTGGCTGAAGGCATGAAACGCTTAGAAAGCTGGACCACGGATATGCTGAGAAGCTCGGAACAGACCGTTGATCCTATGTGGACGGTCGTCAGTGAAGGCGGGCCTTTTCACGCCAATGAGAACAGCCCGGTATTTGAGGCTTATCTCGAGCGGCTGCGCCGGACCAACCGAAGTTTTTACGCCGATTGGCTGGCCGAGAATAAAGGCAAGCCGATCCCGGCCGGTTCACGCTGGGCCGCGGCTCTCGAACCGGATCAGGAACCATTAACAGAACCTTACAACCCGGAAACATAAAAAAAAGAATAAGATTAAGAGCATTGATGAGTGTAAACAACTCTTTGATTCTGAACTAGTCAGGAGGGATTTTTTGCGTATAGATAACATTTGGTTCAAGGATGACTGCGGCCGGACCTTAATACTGCGCGGGGCCAACATCTCAGGAAGCACTAAAGTTCCTTATTACCCGGACGGCGCGACAAATAAGCTCGACGATTTCGAAAAATTAAAAGGGCCAGCCTGATGATTTAGCTTGACTTTTATGATCCGATATTTTAATTAACCTGATCAGTTGACAAAAACATCAGTCGAATTCACCTAAAAAGGAGGCGTAAAAAATGATAGTTCTTGTTCACAAATCATACAGACTTTTGCGCCCGCAAAGGAGGTTCGGCTGAACCCGCTACTTTAGATAAAATAATCGGCAGCCGTCCATGGGGGCGGCTGTTTCGTTTCAGGCCGCGGGCGTACTATTCGTCCGCGGTTTTTTTATGGCCATCAGTCTAAGCTGGCCTGGATGGAGATCACCGCT
>JAZGHI010000616.1:0-4543 GCA_036480955.1 Candidatus Adiutricales bacterium | reverse complement strand
AGTCAGACCGGGCAGCTTCTTTCTTAATCCTCTTGCCCCTCCCGGCAATCCTAAAGCAGCGGCTTCAATCAATTCTTGGTCCCAGTTCTTGCCCTGATAATTCATGAGCGACATTCCGCAGGCGTTGCCGTAATCAATGGGAACGTTTGAGTTGCCGGTCAGCACGGCTGATGACAGGCTGCTTATTAATTGGATCCTGTGGGCAGCTTCGTAGGCCTCCGGAAATTGCTCGCCCACTCTTCTTATAACCGCGCCGGTAAATCTTAAGGGGGAGTTTGAGCCGGAGAGTTGGATCATCCTGTCTTTTCCACCCACGTGTTCTCTCATAAAATCGGCCTGGGTCTCAGTGTTGGACGTCCTCCATATAGGGGCCGTGCCATAAGCCAGAGAGCCGGCCAGCAGGGATACAAGGTCCTCACCATTATTAAAATCATCATTATTGAGGGTAGAAAAAATCTCCGGGGCCTGATCGTTAAGATAAACGTGACCGTGTTGTTGTCCCGAACTGTTGATCACGGCCAGATCAACCGGATTCAATCCCGCCTCCTTGAAATCCAGTAACATGGTATCAAGGGCTTTATAAAAAAGTTCCGGCGGCTGGTCAGCCTCTCCCGGTACCCTGGGCGGGCAAATATAATCGTTCCTGATGCCGAAGCCAACCAGCCTCTCATCAGCTCGATAATCCAGTGAATGAGAAAGAATTATTTCCCGCGTATCGATATCCAATACGACACCGGTCAAACTTTGGGTGCTGAAGTCCAAACCCAGCGATAGCCTGGCCATGGTTTTCTTCCCCTGATTCTCCACCTATACCGAGCACGAAAATGGAAGAGATGAGAAAAATTTAACAAATGCCATGGGAAAAATCTATTATATTTTAAGCGAATTAAAAAAGGGGCGCTGCAGTGTCCTCAAAGCGGGTGTATTCTCATCCAGTCGGATTGATCGGAGCCGAGCAATCTGATTTCAAATCTCTGATTATGACTGGTTATAAATCCGATGTCCTTGCCCTGTCAGAGCTATCAATCTTTTTAATTTCCAGTATACTGTCTAATTACAAGCTAGAGGATCAAATCCGGCGTGATTATTTATCCGGAGCTGGTCCGGTTTGATGAGGAAGGAGCTCATAAAAAATGGAACCTTCTCATTTTTTTCAGGAGCGTTGAAAGACTTGCTGAAAAATGGTTCACCGCTGAAAAAAAAGGAATCACCTGACGGTTTACCCAGACTCACCCAAAGACGGCTTTCAATCAGACCCAGGGTCATCCTTGGTCTATCCATACTGATAATTCTTCTCGCGGTATACTTTTTTTTGTCCAAGGCTGGAATTTACGAGAGTATATGCCGGGGAGAAGAATTAGCAGATTGTATTGCCCGGTTCGGTGTTTTCGGGCCTCTGCTGGTGATGGGACTGATGGCCGGGGCCATAGTACTGAGCCCTATTCCCGGCGCTCCCATTGCCATGGCTTCCGGGGCCGCTTTCGGCCACTTCTGGGGTACAATATACGTATTGATCGGCGCGGAAACCGGGGCCTTGATCGCCTTTACCACAGCGCGGCTTCTCGGGTTCGAAGTAATCCAGAAATGGGTCAAAAACCACCCCTTACTGGACTTTTCCGGTTCTCAAAACACACTCACCGCCATCGTCCTTGTGGCCCGCCTGATCCCCTTCATTTCCTTCGACCTGGTCAGTTACGCGGCCGGTCTGTCTCCTCTTGGTTTCTGGCGATTTGCCGTAGCCACTTTGATCGGAATGGCGCCGGCCAGCTTTCTCCTGGCCCACTTCGGGGTTGAGATGGTAACAGGCAACGGCTGGCGAATAATTTACTCCTTGATAGCTCTCAGTCTCCTGGCTCTAATTCCCTTTGTGGCCAGATGGGCTTTCTTCCGATTTCGGAATAAGGCTCCGGCCGGACCGGAAGAATCGACCACCGATTGAGTCGATTCGAACAAGCGCTTCGTATATCGGCTTTTCATATTTGTAAGTACATATCGTTGCATTTTTGTCCGATTTCACTATACTTGTAAAACGAAAATTGACAAAATCCAGGGCCGGCCAATGAAAAAAATATTACCAGAAATCAAACAGGCTGAAATTTACAGATACGTTGGCCAGGAGAAACATGAATTATAAATTATTTAAATTTGGAGAAATACGGTCATATGACAGAAAAAAGAAATAATAAAAGAAAAACCAGCTCCCGGAGTCAAGCTTCTTCCACCTGGATGATAATCGCCATAATAGCCATCGTTTTTGCCGTGGGATTGGTCCTTAAGATCGTTCTCTTTCCCTCAGGAGGCGTCTCGAACCAGAGTGGGTCTGTTCAAACGGTTGCTTCGGGGGCATCCTGGGATTCCTCTCTCGATTCTAAAGAGGTCTTGCTGGTAGCCGCCCGGTTCAAATGTGCTTGCGGTGGATGCGGTGAACTGCCTTTGGATGAATGCCGATGTGATATGCCGGGTGGCGCCAGGGAAGAAAAAACATTCATCCGCGACAAACTCCTCGAAGGGCTGAACGTGGCTCAAGTCGCCGATTTATTAGATAAAAAATACGGCTTGCGAGTAAATTAATACCTTTAGGTCAAAACCGGTAGTTGGTTGAAACGCTGGAAGCGTGTTTTTCTTGGATAGAAAGATCTAGCTTGACCACCGTTTTGGTGGCCCCGATTCTCTTTACTCTTTACTGTTTTCTTTAATAAAGCCGGGACCATGGGCAGGTCTTCAGTGCCTTAGTCATCCTGTCTTGATTTAAATGATAAAAAAATTTTACTAAATAGTGAATAATAACTTGACAATTCATTATTCAGAGATATAATGGAAGTCATGATGGACGCAGATGATACGAAAAATCAGATCCTGAAGGCCGCTGAGAGGCTGCTGGAATACTACGGGTATCAAAAAACATCAATGGCGGATATCGCCAGGGACTGCCAGATGTCACCCGCGAATATTTATCGCTTTTATAAGGGTAAAGACGATATTCTGGCGGAAATAGCCACCAATATTTTCAGAGACGTGGAGAACAAGCTTCGGGAAGTTCTTCGATCGTCTAAACCCTCCGCTTCTGAAAGACTTGAAGTTTTCATTCTCGAAAACCTGAGATATCTGGACATTATTTGCCCATGCCACGGTAAAATGGATGAGGCCGTGGAATATATCAAAAGGAAAAATCCGGACCTCTTTAACCAGCATCTTGAAGCCAAGCGTTCCATGATCGCCGAGATCCTGGCCGAAGGCAACCTCAGGGAAGAATTTGATATTGAAGACATCGTGGGCACGGCTGAATTGATATTGAGCGCCACGTTTTTGTGCAGGTGCCAGTGGGCGGATAGATCCCCGGAAAACGAAGAAGTCGAGAAAGCGGCCACAGGAATTATCAAGCTTCTGGTAAGGGGACTCAACAAGTGATGATAGTATTTTATATAAATAATTATGAAAATATTCATTAATGTGCGTTGATAAGGAGACGAGTGGTCGGCCCCTAAAAAAATCATCCCAAGGAGCCGATTCAGCCCGAAAATACAAACGTTCATCCACTCCGGGAGTAGATATTCACTAAAAATTTGTGGCCCTGCTCTGTTATCGATAAACCGGAGTTTGTGGTTAGAATTTAGCTAGGATTGAGATTTAAGACTTAATTATTATTAACCTTACAAACCTGAAAGGAGCGCTAAAATGGAAGAAAAAACCGTACACGTACCAGCTATTTCCTGCGGACATTGCGTGAATACTATCAAACAGGAAATAAGTGAACTGGAAGGGGTTTCCCTGGTCGACGGCAGTGAGGAGACCAAGGACGTCAACATTAAGTGGGAGGCCCCGGCCACCTGGGAAAAAATTACCGAAACCCTGAAAGAGATCGGCTACCCCGTAGATTAGGAGAATTAAAGTGACTGAGGCGAAACTGGATCTGCCCATTGTCGGTATGACCTGTGCCAATTGCGCTAACACCGTGGAGCGCACCCTGAATAAAAAGGTGCCGGGTGTTATTTCCGCGAGTGTCAACTTTGGCACGGAAACGGCCACAGTGGAATTTGATTCCGAGGCCGTAACCCCGGAAAACATGGCCGAAGCCGTCCGAAAAGCCGGCTATAAACTGATCATACCGGAATCATCACGTAAAATTGAATTACCCATAGTCGGCATGACCTGCGCCAATTGCGCCAATACCGTGGGGCGCACCCTGAATAAAAAGGTGCCGGGCGTTATTTCGGCCAGCGTCAACTTTGGCACGGAGACGGCCACGGTTGAATACAATCCCAGTCTTACCAGCCCCCAAGACATGGCCGAGGCAGTGCGTTCCGCCGGTTACGAGCTTATACTCCCCTCCGAGGGGGGCGAGGAATCTGACGCGGAGCAGATCGCGCGTGATCGTGAACTCCGCAGCCAGCAGTTATTCTTTCTGGTCGGTCTCATCTTCACCATACCTTTATTTATCCTGAGCATGAGCCGTGATTTCTCTCTTCTTGGCCCTTGGTCGCACGCCGCCTGGATGAATTGGCTTTTCTTTGCCCTGGCCACACCGGTGCAATTTTACACCGGA
>JAZGHI010000615.1:0-3110 GCA_036480955.1 Candidatus Adiutricales bacterium | reverse complement strand
TTTTTCAGAAAGCCGGTTACCCAGACCCCCTCGGCCGCCCAATAAGTTTGAAAGTCGAACACTCCAGGGTTGGCGAAGGCGCTGACCGTTCTCAGTACAACCGGGAAGCGGACATAATCCCCCCGAGCCAAACCCGGATTCTCACCGGCAACGGTTAAATATATACGGCCGGTAACCGGTTCGGGGTGACCACTGGTTTCGAGCGCCTCATGGGCAGATATGATTAATCGGGTCCGGCCGTAGGTCAGGCGGGGCGCTTCGGCCACTCTGCCGCCGAAGATTAATCCTGGCCTGTCGCGGTGGTTATATACGTGTTTTGGATTTCCCGGCACGGTATAAACAGAGGCTGAAAAAGCCAGTCCGATGAGACAAAACGAGACCGCGGCCATAGCCAGGGGATGTCTGTAGTTCTTTATGGTCCAGAAAAGGAAAAAGAGTGTAAATAGCGCTGACGCCGGCCAGAGCCAATCTTTCCAGGAAGCCAGGCGGGGCCCTAAAGACAGACCGAACATGAAGAAGGGGAGCAGAAAAATGAGGGGACGGGCAATCAGGGAGTGAAGGCCCTCTTTAATCATCCTCACCCCGGATCTTGGTCACGGATCGAGAGCCCAAAGGGGCAAGCGGTCTGGACATCTCGCGGCGCATCTCCTCATGGGCCCGAAAAATCTGTTTTTCAAGATCCGCTTCAAGCTGATCCAGCTGATTTTTTAGGGCCAGGATGTTTTGCCGCATCTCGAGAACCACTCCCACGCCGGCCAGGTTTACGCCCAAATCCTTCCGCAGACGTTCTGCCAGGGCGATGATCTCGATGTCACCTGGTCTTAAATAGCAACGCCCGCTGATCCTCTCCATAGTAAAGAAATCTTCTTCTTCGTAGTGACGGATAGTACGCACTGACAGTCCGAGACGTCGGGCGACACGTGAGATGGCATAGATTTGACGAGGCATTGTTATTCCCTTCAGGGGCGCTTCGGGTCAAGGTGATGAATCTTTTTCAGTTTCTCGAACAATTCCTTGGTCTCAGGATTGATTTTCTGAGGCACTATAACTTTGACCCTTACGAAAAGGTCACCGGCCGGCAGTTTTTTTGTCTTCAGTACTCCCTTGCCCTTTAACCTGAGTCTCCGGCCGGTTTGAGTGCCAGGAGGTATAGTAAGAGCCGCACGCCCGCCGGTGGGAGTCGGCACCTCGATCTTTCCTCCCAGAACCGCTTCATACAGGGTTATATTCGATTCTAGTGTGATGTCCCTGCCCTGTCGCTTGAAAAGAGGGTCCGGGGACACTTGAATCCTGAGAAACAAGTCACCGGGAGGACCGCCATTTAAGCCTGGCAAACCCTCACCGGCTAATCGGACCTTGGAACCTGTGTCAACTCCAGCCGGGATACGGGCCTTGATTTTAGACCGTCTCAGGGTTTGTCCCTGACCGTTACAGAGTGGACAGGCTTTTAGGATCTGAACCCGGCCCGAACCCCCGCACTGATGGCAAGGAACCACTGCTTGTTTACCTCCGGTCAGGTGAGTTATCTGACCCGTACCGTGGCAGGCCGGGCAGGCCTGCGATGGGGCGGATTTAACCCCCCGGCCTCCGCAGGCTGAGCAGGGAACCGGCCGTTCAAAGTCCAGGATCCTTTCCGTTCCGTTGACGGCTTCATTGAAACTAATAACGATGTCAGAAAGCTGGTCTTCACCCCGGCGAGGACCGGTAGGCCGCCGGTACATGCGGCCTCCCCGCGTCCCTGGGCCTTGATCAAAAACCGTCTCATAGCTGAATCCACCGGGCCCGAACAGGTCGCCGAAAATATCCTCGAAATTGCCGCCTGTCCGGAAGTCGGGTCTTTGATACCCGGCTCCGCCAAAGGCGGATTCGTAGAATTTTTCCCGGCCAAGGCTATCGTACTCAGCGCGCTTGGCCTCATCCCCTAAAATGTCGTAAGCCTCGGAGATTTCCTTGAATTTTTCCTCGGCTTCTTTGTCCCCAGGTTTGATATCCGGATGGTACTTGCGAGCCAACTTTCGATAGGCCTTCTTGATATCATCCTGGGAGGTGTCCTTGGAAACTCCAAGGACAGTATATGGATCCGTACTCATGGATTTAGCGTCCTTGTAAATGATATCCGGACAATCACAGTAAAAAGAATAAGATTAGCGGACTTAGATGTCAAGTAGGTCTCGCGGGCTGAATGGATTTCCCGGGATCAGACCGGGTCAACATCTTTGTGCTTGACAAAAAATAACGAATTATATAAATAAGATACTCTCTTGGGTTAATCGCCGACAGTTGAACCTTAAGGAAAAAAAGGAATCCGAGCGCTGAATTAGGAGGAAAACAAATGATTGAAATTACATCGCCCATGAGCGGGAAGATACTGGAAATACAAGTAAAAGTCGGTGACAGCATCGCTGAGGACGACGAAGTTGTCATCCTCGAGGCCATGAAAATGGAAATCCCGGTGGTTTCCCCGGCTGACGGTACAGTCAAAGAAATTAAGGTCGCGGTAGAAGACTCGGTCGAGGCCGACCAAGTCCTCATGGTTCTGGAATAAGCCCATCAGACAGAGGCATATATCCAATATTTTTGATCAATTATTCAGCCGTTTGAAACTTTCTGTAGCTGGGGTTTTAAGTGGCTGTTTTTTAATATTTAAGAATCATCTCCCAAAGAGTTGATGAAAATGATAAGGATTCAAGGGGTCAAGAGTCTAAGGATTCGAGTGAAATGCTTAAGAATTACAGAGACCTGAAAGTTTGGCAAAAGTCATACGGACTATGTTTGGATCTTTATAGAATAACAAAAAAATTTTCAAAAGAAGAAAGATACGGTCTGACATCTCAGATCAGAAGGTTCACCGTGTCGATTCCTTGCAAGGATCGCAGAAGGATATGGCCGGAAGACAACGGCAGACTACTTGAGATCATTATATATTGCCTATGGTTCTGTTTGTGAATTGGAGACCCAGGTCCTGCTTTCAGGTGATTTAAATTATGTAAATAAAGAAAATTTAAAGGCTCTCAAGGATGATACAGCGGAAGTTGAAAGGATGCTCAAAGCGCTGATAAAATCGTTGGTGAGCAAGCGCTTGAACAAACGCTTGGACCCTTTACCCCTTG
>JAZGHI010000614.1:0-4401 GCA_036480955.1 Candidatus Adiutricales bacterium | reverse complement strand
TGTCTGAGCCGGTCGTCGATCATAGCGTGGCCACCGTACTTAATGACCACTGTTTTACGGGCGAATTGCCGGATGTAGGGCAGTGCTTCGACCAGGATCCTGGCCCTGTCTTCGTCGGTTATGTCGGTTCTTTTTTCAGTCATTACAGTATGTACCGGCTCAGGTCGACGTCAGCTATAATCTCGGCCAATTTCTCGATTACGTAATCGGCCGTAATGTCCATTTCGGTCTCTTTGAGGTCAGGGGCCTCGAAAGAAATTTCATCGAGGAGCCGCTCCATGACCGTATAAAGCCGCCTGGCTCCGATGTTTTCCGTCTGCTCATTGACTTTATAAGCGATCTCGGCAATCTCCTGGATGGCCTCATCAGTGAAGGACAGGTTCATACCTTCGGTTGTCAGAAGGGCCTTGTACTGAGTAATCAACGCGTTCTCAGGCTCGGTTAAAATCCGAACAAAATCCTCCTTGGTCAAAGACGCAAGTTCAACCCGGATCGGAAACCGGCCCTGCAGCTCGGGAATCAGGTCTGAAGGTTTGCTGACATGGAAGGCCCCGGAGGCTATGAACAAAATGTGGTCCGTCTTAATCATACCATATTTGGTAGTCACCGTGGAGCCCTCGATCAGAGGCAGCAAGTCGCGCTGGACGCCCTCCCGTGAGATATCCGGTCCGCTGCCCGCTTGCTGACGTCCGGCTACCTTGTCGATCTCGTCCAGAAAAATTATACCTGACTGTTCCACCTGCCTGACCGCTATCTCCACCACTTTGTCCATATCGATTAAACGCTGGATTTCTTCCTGGGTAAGAAGCTCGACCGCTTCCCGTACTCTTATCTTGCGGTGTTTGGTCCTCTGAGGAAACATGCCTCCGAACATGTCTTTCAGATTGATGTCCATCTCTTCCATGCCCAGGTTACTGAAAACCTCGACCATGGGCCTGGCATGATCTACGACCTCAATATCCACGAACCGTTCATTCAGCTTTCCATCACGCAGCAGCCGCCTGAGCTTTTCCCGAGTCGGGTCCTGCTGGCCCTCAGATATCTCCTGGCCGGTTCTGACTATTTCCAGTGAACCCTCCCAGGCGGCGGCGTCCTCTTCACCGCTTGAATCGGAGCGTTTGGGCAGAAGTATGTCCAGAATTCTCTCCTCGGTGTTCTCGGACGCCTTGGCCTCGACCTGAACCCGCTCCTGAGAACGGACCATGTTCACGGCCAATTCGGTCAAGTCACGGATCATGGAATCCACGTCCCGGCCTACATACCCGACCTCGGTAAATTTCGAAGCCTCGACTTTCAAGAACGGTGATTCGGCCATCCGGGCCAGTCTGCGGGCTATCTCGGTCTTACCCACACCGGTGGGTCCGATCATAATAATATTTTTAGGCGCTATCTCATCTCTCAGTTCCGGCGGCACCTGCTGTCTGCGCCAGCGGTTCCTGAGAGCGATGGCCACGGCCCGTTTGGCTTTATCCTGTCCTATGATAAAGCGATCCAGCTCAGATACGATCTCTCTGGGTGTGAGCTGTTCTATGAGTTTTTCCTGATTCACTTAATTTCCTCAACAATGATATTGTCGTTAGTATAGATACAGATATCGGCGGCGATTCGCATAGCTTCTTCAGTTATTTCCCTAGCCGGGAGGTCGGTGTGTTTCAGCATGGCACGAGCCGCGGCCAGAGCGTAGGGACCCCCTGAACCGATAGCGACCAGGCCGTCGTCCGGCTCTATCACGTCCCCGGTCCCGGAAATAATGAGGGAATGCCTTTTATCCACGGCAATTAGTAAAGCCTCTAGCCTGCGCAGAGTCCGATCCGTGCGCCAGTCCTTAGCCAGTTCTACCGCACTCCGCACCAACTGGCCGCTGAACTGCTCCAATTTGCTTTCAAAGCGCTCGAAAAGAGTAAAGGCGTCGGCCGTGGCCCCGGCGAATCCGACCAGTACCTTTTCGTTATATAACCACCGGATCTTACTGGCCTCCTTTTTCATGACGATATCGTTAAAGGTCACCTGCCCGTCGCCGGCTACGGCTACACGACCGTCCTTTCTCACGGAAAGAATGGTGGTCGATCTTATGCTTGACTCATCATTCATATTAATATCTCTTAAACCGGCTCGGCCCGGTGACTCCGGGCCCGCGGGTGGGCTGAATCGTAAACCTTCATCAGATTATCCAGATTCAAATGCGTATAGATCTGCGTCGTTGACAGGCTGGCATGGCCTAAAAGCTCCTGTATAGATCGAATATCGGCTCCGGCCTCGAGCATATGCGTGGCAAAAGTGTGCCTGAGCGAATGGGGCGAAAGTTCTGTTTCCAGGCTCAATATTTTAATGTATCCGTCGAATCGGCGGCGGAAATAACGGTCGTTCAGCCGTCCGCCGCGTACCCCTAAAAACAGGGCCGGATTTTTTTCAGCTTTTTGCTGTCCACCAAGCTCGGAGCGCACGGCCAGATAGTCGTTGAGAGCTTGAAGAGCCCGGCTGCCGACCGGCACCAGCCGCTCCTTGGATCCCTTGCCCAGGACTCTCACCAGGCCCTGCCTGTCATCCAGGTCCTCGAGGTTCAGACCGACCAACTCACCGATGCGGAGTCCTGAGGAATATAGAAGCTCTAACGCGGCCCGGTCCCTTATGCCCGCGGGATCGTTTACGTCCGGGACATCCATTAAGGCGAAGGCCTCATCAATATTTAAAAACCGGGGCTGCTTCTTCTGCCGGCGCGGGGGTAGGGCATCCATGGCCGGATTGTCGGTCAGCAGGCCTTCCCGGATCAGAAATTTGAAAAATGTCCGCAGACTGGACAGCTTGCGGGCCAGAGAGACGTTCCTGTTTTTGCCATGCAGGCTGAATAGAAAGGCCCGAATCTCGTGGGTCGTTATGTTTTCCAAAGTAACGAGTTTTCGATTCTCCTTTAGAAACTTGAAAAATTCCGCCACGTCCCTGGTGTAGGCCTTCACCGTATTCTCCGACCGTCCTCTGATAACAGACAGAAAATTCGCGAAATCGGAAATAGTGGATTCATTCAGGTTCATACCCGCACCATAATTCTTACCGTCTGAGGTAAACCCAAATTTTAACAAATATGTTTAAAAAGGCAAAGGAATTTTTTATTATTTGCCGGAAGTTGGATAAAAAGAGAACGGTCTTCCCGGAAGGTCAGGATTCGATCTCCCGGGACGTTTATTTTTAAGATCAATAAGGCTGCATTTCTTCAGCGTGATGAATCGAGCCAGACCGGTTCGTGTGTCCCCAGGGGAACTGTGGGCCGGGTCCACCTGGCCGGTGTTTCCGAAAGGCTCAAGATAGGGGCCAGATGGGTCATGGCGCCCCAGGGCGTCTCGGTGACGGTCACCAGTTTTTGGCTTTCTTCCTCCGGAAGCATCCTGTCCTGAGCCGAGGCCTCTTCTTTTCCGATCCGGCCCAGGCCCTCTATCATCATGGCCGTTTGGGTCAGGGAGGCCCGAACATAGTAACTTCCGCCTTCACGAGCCCTGAGGACCAGGGCGGTTAGAGCGCCGAAAGCGGCCAGATATCCGGTGGTATAATCGGTGGCCGCCGCGGGTAACAGGCGAGGGCCGGCAGTGCCGGCTTCCATAAAGCGGGAACGAAAGCGAAGACCGCCATTTTTCTTGCCTTCATCATCGTTTCCGCCTTTAACTGTCACCGTGAGCGGGCAGGCAGTGCCTGCTCCCATAAAACGGAGATGAGAGAGAAGGCTGCCATTTTTATTACCTTCATCATCGTCTCCGCCTTTATCCGCCGCTGTAAGCGAGCCCTGTTCCACGGCCAGACCGGTAGCTGTTTGGGCCAGTTGTTCCCAGCCCTTCCGGTTCTTCCAAGGTCCCTCGTGACCGTAACAGTTCATCGACACGTAGACGATCCCCGGACGCATCTCGGCCACTTTTTCCGGTGAATATCCACGGTTGTTAAGCGCGCCAAGACGGTAACTCTGTGAAAAGACATCAGCTCCGCGGATTAATTCATTCAATTTCTTTGACCCGCTTTCTTCGCTGAGATCGAGAAAGGCCGAGCGTTTGCCGTGGCCGGTGTCCTGTACGAAAAATTCGGCGCTAGGCAGATGTTCGGCCCCGATTTTAAGCACGTCCGCTCCGTGCTCAGCCAGGGTCCGGGCGCAGGTGGGACCGGCCAGCACACGGGTCAGGTCCAGCACGCGCAGGCCAGACAGGGGTTGTTCTCCAATGGGACAGGGTTCGGGCGGACTGTCCGCGATTTTGATGATTTCAAGCACGGGCATTTTACTTAAAACCTTCCCGTGAGGATGTTCGGCCCATTCCTGGGCGCTTCGAGCCATGGCCCCGCACAGGCCGACCTCGGCAATGGCTTCTTCGAGCGTTTCCGCATCCCATTTTAAAACCGCCTCAGCCACCGATTCCGGGGTATCCC
>JAZGHI010000613.1:0-3214 GCA_036480955.1 Candidatus Adiutricales bacterium | reverse complement strand
AGTTTTATTCCACCCATACCGGGAACGGAAAAAAGCGGCGTTTTCGCGTTGCGTAGCATAACTGACGCGCGAGCCATTGCCAAATACGCCGAGGGAGTCAAAGAAGCGACCCTGGTAGGTGGAGGCCTGCTGGGCCTGGAAGCCGGGTACGGACTGACCCGGCTGGGAATCAAAGTAAACGTGGTGGAGTTTTTTGACCGGCTGCTTCCTCGGCAGATGGATGGCCCAGGTTCGCGCACGCTAAAAAAGATACTGGAAAATATGGGATTTTCTTTTTACTTAGGAGCAAAAGTTAAAGAGATACTTGGAGAAAAAGAAGCTCAAAACCTGGCCCTGGAAGACGGCCAAATCTTGCCGGGCCGTATGATTCTCTTCTCCGCGGGTATCAGACCGAATCTGGACCTGGCCCAGAGCATGGGTCTGGAGGTCGACAAGGGTGTAAAAGTAAACGATCACCTCATGACCAGCCAGGAAGGCGTTTGGGCCGCCGGGGATCTGATCGAGTTCGAGGGCCGTATCTACGGTATCTGGCCAGCGGCCTCGGCTCAAGGCGAAATCGCCGGTACCAATATGGCTGGCGGTGACGCTGTTTACAATGGGACCGTTTTGTCAAATTCACTCAAGGTGGTAGGAGTCGACCTCACTTCGGCCGGAGAGATCGACCCGGACGGAAAGTTCGAAGCCGCTGTTTTTGAGGACGAAGGCGTGTATCGCAAAATCGTGGTGGAGGACGGCCGAATAAAGGGTTTCATTTTTCTGGGCCAGACCAGCGGAGTAAAAGAATGCCAGGCCGCGCTCGAACAGGAAAAAGATATCGGTTCACTAATCAAAGAGATGGGCGAGAAGGATTTTGATTTCTCGAAAATGACCTGAATTGCGGCATTTGCCTTTCAGTAAGTACGGTCATGATGTTTTTTCAAGACCCGTCTCTCCTAGCCTTCCAACGCCGCCTTCAAGAAACTGCACAGCTAAACAACTTGAAAAGTATTTTCGGTACAGCGGACATTCCTGGTAACACCCAACTACGGGTAAGCTGAATAGGGCCGTAAATCTTCAAAAATATTATTGACCGAGAATTGCGGTGAAGCAAATATTTTGTTGACGGAGTAAGACTTGATGGAATATTATGTCCTGAATTGGACAAACAGTTTTATTTTCATTGAGTTTGACAAAGCGTTTCCCTAATTGTTTGGTTTGGCAAACAATTAAGAAATCGCCTTTTTGGCAAGGAGTTGCGAGCCTCTTCGATTCGGCTCACTGCTTCTTCCGAAGGCAAAAGCAGTATCGGAGGGTTGGTAGCAAGGAAATAACGGCGTGTGCCGCATAATTCCGGGTTTTCTCTTTGTTTTCCCCAAAACGGGCTGATTCAGCGTGGAGGAGAAAGATGAAAAAAGCGTTTTGGTCTATAGCGGAGTCCATCAACCAGGCCAGACCCGAGGCCTGTTTCAGTATTGAGTTCTGGGACGGCGACCAGATCTCCTTTGGCCGGCCCAATATCAGACTGATCCTCAGAAACAAGCAGGGCCTGAAACGCATTATGCGGGACGGTTTCTTCGGCCTGGGCGAGAGCTACATGTTCGGCGACCTGGATATCAAGGGTGATATTCTCGAACTCTGCCGGCTGGGCCTTTCTATAGATTTAGCTTCCATCAGGCCCTCTCCGGCCACCCGGATCAAGCTGCTCATTTTCTATCTTCTCACCCCGAACAGCAAGCTGCGCTCCCCGCGCAACATCTCCAGGCATTACGACCTGGGTAATGAGTTCTATTCCCTCTTCCTGGACGAGTCCATGACCTATTCCAGCGCCTATTTCAAGAACGGAACCGAGACGCTGGCAGAGGCCCAGAAGGCCAAATACGAGCATATCGCCAGAAAACTCGGGCTCGAGCCGGGCCAGAGTCTGGCGGATATCGGCTGCGGCTGGGGGGGCATGCTTTTTCACGCCGCGGAAAACTACGGTGTCAGAGCCACCGGCGTGACCCTCTCCAAGGAGCAGTATGCCTACGCCAAGGAAGAGATCGGGAAAAGGGGGCTGAAAGACCGGGTGCGGGTTCTCTACCAGGATTACCGGGACCTTGAGGGCGAGTTCGACCGGATCGTCTCCATCGGCATGTTCGAGCATGTGGGCCGGCGGTATATTGGCACCTTCATGAAGAAGATGAGCGGCCTGCTCAGAAAAGGCGGGCTGGGGCTGCTGCACAGCATCGGCAAGGACCGGCCCACGGCCACGGACCCCTGGATCACCAAGTATATCTTTCCCGGAGGATATCTGCCCTGCCTGGACGAGATAGTGGGGGGCCTGGGACGGGCCGGGTTTTCCATCCTGGACGTGGAGAACCTGAGAGGCCACTATGTCCGGACGCTCAAGCTCTGGGCCGGGAATTTCGAGAAGAACGCGGAAACAGTCAGGGAGATGTTCGGCGAGCCCTTTGTCCGGCGCTGGCGGCTCTTTCTGGGGGCCTCGGCAGCCGGGTTCATGGAGGGCGACACCAGGCTGTACCAGGTCCTCTTTTCCAACGGCCTGAACAATGATTTGCCCATGACCCGCGAGTATATCTATAATGCCTCCTCATAATCCTGAGGCCGCTATTCATAGAGACTTAAGGAGGCTGAATTGAAGATAAAGAGTCTGTCCGGACGCTGGAATCTGAACCGGGCCGGAAAAAAAGAACCTGTCCTTAAATTTTTTCTGGCTCAACCTCCAGGCCTTTTTCTGCCATCAAATCTTTGAACTGACCGACACTCTCTTCCAGAAATACCGAGCCAAATTCAGCTCGAAAATAGAACGCTGGAACGTGTTTAAATATACCGTCCGCATTGTCCTGTTCAGAACATGGGAACAATTATTAATCTTTATCCTGAACCTCCCTCAGATTAGAGCGCCATAAAAAACCTATTCTTAACAACGTCAAAGCTCTTAGAAACAGAACTTGATCAGGTTTTTCAGGCCACTCCTGTGTCCAAATCCTGAGTAGCCTTGAAAAACATCTCCTTTAGGAAGGATTTAAATGCTCGTTGGAATAAATTGAATCAGCCTGAAAAACCAGGGGCAAGCTGAATGGGGTGGTAAACCTTACAAGAGACCTCTGTAAAACTTCGTCCTTTGGCCCAACTCTTTGTCGCGCTCGAATTTTGAGCTGCCACTTCGGCTTCGCCTGCAGTGGCTTTAGTCCTCGAAATACTACAAGTATTCCTGCGGTTTAAATTTTCGTGC